>JBFHON010000256.1:0-4394 GCA_041593295.1 Oceanococcaceae bacterium
GATGCGACCCTGCTGGAAACCTTCGAACTCGAACCGACCAACGCCTACAAGTTCTTCCAGTCGTCCGACAAGTACTCCAAGCAGAAGCTGCTCGGTGACCTGGAGTCGCTCAATTCCTGGTACAAGGATCGCGGCTACCTGCGGATGGATATCGACTCGGTACAGGTTGCCCTGGCGCCGGACCGGCAGTCGATCTACGTCACGATCAATGTGGTCGAAGGCAAGGTGTACAAGGTTCAGGAACTGAAGTTCGCAGGTGAGCTGGTCGTTGACGAAGAGGTCCTGCGGGCGTTCGCGCCGATTCCTCCCGGCTCCGTGTTCTCCCTGAAAACCGCAACCAACGCCGCCGAACGCATGACCGGGGCCTACGCCAATATTGGTTACGCCTTTGCGGAGGTCAATCCGGTTCCGCAGCCGGTCGAAGGTGCCGAGGACGAGGTGACGCTGACCTTTGTCGTGACGCCCGGGCCACGCAACTACGTCCGCCGGATCAACTTCGCGGGCAACCTGCGTACCAATGACGAAACCCTGCGTCGGGAAATGCGCCAGTTTGAAGGCGCGGTGTTCTCACAGGCGCTGGTCGAACGGTCCCGCACCCGGCTGGCCCGGCTTGCGTTCATTCAGGACGTGCAGGTATCGACCGATCCCGTACCGGGGTCGGAAGACCTCGTAGACGTGAATTTCACGGTCGAGGAGCGCGCTCCTGGCAGCGTGCAATTCGGGGTGGGCTTCTCCGGCTCGCAGGGCTTCCTGGTCAACGGCAGCCTGACGCACAGCAACTTCCTGGGCACCGGCAACCGCCTGGCCCTGCAACTGGAAAACAACCAGGTTTCCGATACCGTCAGCATCAGCTGGACCGACCCCTATGCCACACCTGACGGGATCAGCCGCACGGTGGCGGCTTCCTATCGCAAATCGCAGGGTGTGATCCGCTATTCGTCCGGCTTCGACTCGAACACACTGGCCGGCTCGCTGACCTACGGGCTGCCGATTTCCGAGTATTCCAGCCTGCGTGCGGGCCTGGGTGTGGAAGAGATTGCGATCACGACCTTCGCCACGTCTACTGCCGATGAGGTGCTGGACTTCGTGGCCCAGAACGGCAGCCGTTTCACCACGGTGGAGTTGCGTACGGGTTTCACGCGGGATACCCGCAACCGGACCTTCTTTGCCAATCGCGGCGCGCTGCACCGGCTGAATATCGACTTCATCCTGCCCGGCAGTGACATCGAGTACTACAAGGCCTTCTACACCTGGCAGCAGTACGCACCGCTGTTTGCCGGTGTGTTTACCGAGCTGAACACCTCGGTGGGCCTGGTGGACGGCTATGGCGATACCGAAGTGGTCCCGCCCTACGAGAACTTCTTCGCGGGGGGCTCCGGTTCGGTACGTGGTTTCCGTGCGGGCTCGCTGGGGCCGCGTGATTCCAACGGTTTCTCCTTTGGCGGAAACCTGCGGACCACACTGCAGGCGAACATCGTGTTGCCGACACCGCTGGAGTCGGACAACAAGACCACGCGCCTGTCCGTGTTTTATGACGTGGGGCAGGTCTTTGCACGCCCCGGCGACTTCGACACCGCGGAGTTGCGTTCGTCGTTTGGTGTGTCCTTCGAGTGGTTCACGCCATTCCTCGGGCTGCTGGAGTTGTCCTATGCCCAGCCGCTGGAGATCATGGACGGCGATCGTGAAGATCGATTCCAGATCAACTTCGGCACCGGATTCTGATTTTTTGTTTTGTTGAGAGAGACATTTCCTATGTTGCGTATTGCTCTGCTGGTACTGGCCGGCATGCTGACTTCCCATGCCGTGATGGCCCAAACCCGTGTGGCCGTCATCAATTCTGCCCGCCTGCTGACCGAATCGCCGCAGTATCAGGCTGCTGGCGAAGCGATGAAAAAAGAGTTTCAGGCCCGTGCTGACGCACTGGAGCAGGAAGGTCGCGCCCTGCAGGCGGACATGGAAAAATTCAAGAAGGATGCGGAAATCATGTCCGCTGCCGAGCGTGCCAAACGGGAAAAGGATCTGAATACCCGTCGCATTGATATTTCCTACAACCAGCGCAAGCTGAAGGAAGACGTCGGTGCCCGCGAGCGCGAACTGACCCAGGGCCTGATGCAGGAATTCCAGGCCGTCATCGAAAAGGTGGCTGTGGAAGGCAAGTACGACCTGGTCCTGCAGGACCCTGTTTACGCCGCGAAGGGTGCGGACATCACGGACACCATCCTCGAGCGTCTGAAGAAGAAGCGGTAACGCGTTTCCATGAAGCTTTCCGAACTGCTCGCAGCGACCGGTCTGCCTGATACGGCGGTATCCGCCGACCCGGTCATCACCGGCGTGTGTGAACTGAGCCCGGGTATCGCGGGTGGGCTGGCATGGTGCGGTTCGGAAAAGTACCGGGAGGCTGCCACGCGGACCCATGCGGCAGCCGTCCTGATTCCCCCCGGCCTGCAGGGGCAGGTTGCGAACGGTGTCGTGGTGGACAATCCGCAGGCTGTGTTCAGCCGGATTGCCGCCCACTTCGCTCCGGATGACCGCCCACCCGTTGGCATTCACCCCAGTGCGGTGATCGACCCCAGCGCGCAGCTGGGGGCCGACCTCCGTATCGGCCCTCACGTCAGTGTGGGTGCGGGCGCTGTGCTGGAACCCGGCGTCAGCCTCGGTGCTGGCGCGGTGGTCGGCAACGAAGTCCGGATCGGTGAGCATGCCCGCATCGGGGCCCGGGTGGTGATCGAAGGCCGCAGCCAGATCGGCAAACGGGCACTGATTCTCCCGGGAGCCGTGATCGGCAGCCGCGGTTTCGGCAACTACCACGATGGTGAGATGTGGCACGAAATCCCGCAGCTCGGCCGGGTGCTGGTGGGCAATGACGTCGAGATCGGCGCCAACACCACGATTGATTGCGGCGCCCTCGGCGACACCGTCATCGGCGACAACGTGCGTATCGACAACCAGTGCCAGGTCGCGCACAACGTTGTCATTGGCCCGCAGACGGCGTTGGCCGCACAGGTCGGGATTGCCGGATCCACGCAGATTGGCGCCGGCTGCATGCTCGGCGGCCAGGCCGGTGTGAACGGGCATATCCGCATCACCGACCGTGTCATACTCAACGGCGGGGCCGTGGTCTATCAGTCCATTGAAAAACCGGGCCAGTATGGTTCGGGCGTACCCCTGTTGCCGGTTGGGGCGTTTCGGCGTCTCGTCGTCCTGCTGCGGAGCCTGGAGCCGCGGTTGAAGAAACTCGAAAAGGCGGTTCGCGAATAGGCATGGAAGTCAAAATCGACCTGGATGATATCCGGCGGCTGCTGCCACACCGGTATCCGTTTCTGCTGATTGACCGGGTGCTGCACCTGGAAAGCGGTCAGCAGATCAAGGCGCTGAAGAACGTGACCTCGAACGAGGAGTTCTTCAATGGCCACTTCCCGGGTCGCCCCATCATGCCCGGTGTCCTCATACTGGAGGCCATGGCTCAGGCCTGCGGGATTATCGTTTCGGAAAACGCCGAGCTGGGCCCGGAGCAGGGCGTGATTCTGGTGTTTGCCGGCATCGACAAGGCCCGTTTTCGGCGCCCGGTCGTGCCGGGAGATCAGCTGATCTTCGACTGCAGCGTGAACCGCAACAAGCGGGATATCTGGAAGTTCGACACACGGGCAACCGTGGATGGCGAACTGGTGGCTTCGGCAGAAATGATGTGCGCGATCCAGCAGGTCGCAAAGATGCGCAAATGAGCAAGAATACTGTCAGCCCGATGGCCTACGTAGACCCTGCCGCCGAACTCGAAGGCGGGGTGGAAATCGGGCCGCATTGCTACGTGGGACCGGACGTCAGGATCGGTTCCGGTACCCGTCTGGTCGCCAACGTGGCCGTGCGTGGGCCGTGCACCATCGGGCGCAACAACACGGTGCACCCCTTCGCTTCGCTGGGTGGTGACCCGCAAGACCTCACCTGGAAGGGCGAGCCGGTGTCGCTGGAGATTGGCGACGACAATGTCATCTATGAATTCGTCACCTTCAACCGGGGGACGATGAAAGAGGACGGTGTCACGCGCATTGGCAGCAACAACTTCCTGATGGCCTATGTGCACATTGCCCACGACTGCCAGGTGGGAAATCACACGGTGCTGGCCAACAACACCACCCTGGCCGGGCACGTCCGCATTGATGATCACGCCATCTGTGGCGGTTTCACAGCGGTGCACCAGTTCTGCCGGATCGGCTCTTATGCCTACCTCGGTCATGGCGGGGCCGTGGTGCGCGATGTGCCACCCTATGTGATGGTGTCGGATTACCCGCAGCGGCCGCCAACGTGGGTAGCCAATCCATACCGGACATGATCCCGTTGTTAATTGCGCCGGATGGGATGTGCCCAGGCCAACGGACAATCATCGGCGCACGAAAGCC
>JBFHON010000257.1:0-4372 GCA_041593295.1 Oceanococcaceae bacterium
GCCTGTCGGGCCAGACCATCGAAGTCATCAACACGGATGCCGAAGGCCGCCTGATCCTGTGCGACGCCCTGACCTGGGTCCAGAACGAATACAAGCCGCAAACCATCGTTGACCTGGCAACACTGACCGGTGCCTGCGTGGTCGCGCTTGGCGACAAGGCCTGCGGTCTGTTCGCAAATGACCAGTCGCTGGCCGATGAACTTCTGAGCGCCGGCGAAGTAGCCGGCGACCGCGCCTGGCAGCTGCCTCTGTGGGAGGAGTACCAGAAGCAGCTCGACAGCCCGGTAGCTGACATGCAGAACATCGGCGGCCCCGGTGGCGGTTCGATTACTGCGGCGAGCTTCCTGCACCGCTTCACCCGCGATGCACGCTGGGCACACCTCGACATCGCCGGCGTTGCATGGACCGACAAGAAGCTGGCCAGCGGACGCCCCGTCGGCTTGCTGGTGAAATGGTTGCTGAATCAGGTCGCGTGACCCGGATCACCTTCTACATCCACGATCGCGATTCGGACACCGAACTCTGGGTATGCCGGCTGCTGGACAAGATCCAGCGGTCCGGCAATACCTGCTACGCGTGGATTCCGGACGACACCACCCGGAACAGCCTGGATCGCCGCCTGTGGACCTGGAGCCCGGGCAGCTTCACCGCGCACGACACGCAGAGCGGAGGCAAGCCCGCCGATGCGCCCATCGTGCTCGCGGCCGAGCCACCGGCCAGCGACACCCGGGAAACGCTGCTGGTCTGGCGTCATCCGGGCGACACGCCGCCGGATTTTTTCTCCAGCTTTGAACGCTGCCTGGAAATCGTCGCCGGCACCGAAGAGGACAAGCGACCGGCCCGCCAGCGCTTCAAGTTCTATCGTGATCGCGGCTACGCGATGGAAACGCACAACATCACACCGGCATCCTGATCAGGCGCTTTCGGGGCGCCAGTTCAGCGCGTCACGCAGGCTGACCACCCCTCCGATGATCAACAGGCCCGGCCCTTCGGGCGCCGCCTGCGCCACGACCTGCGGCAGGGTTTCCAGCGTCGCCACCACCGTTCGCTGATCCTCGCGGGTGGCGTTCTCGACCAGCGCGGCCGGACGTGTGCCCGGCGCACCGGCCTGGATGAGTTCGCGGCAGATCCGCGGCAGCAAGGTCAGCCCCATGTAAACCACCACGGTCTGACCGTCTGCGGCCAGGCTGTGCCAGGGCAGGCACAGCTGACCATCGGCGCGCGGATGCCCGGTGACGAACACGCAGGCCTGTGCATGATCACGGTGGGTCAGTGGTATCCCCGCATAGGCTGCCGCACCGCTGGCTGCGGTGATCCCGGGAATGACCTCAAATGCCACGCCGGCGGCCATCAGTTCGCCGATCTCTTCGCCACCGCGGCCGAACACAAAGGGGTCGCCGCCCTTCAGACGCAAGACCCGCTTCCCTTCCCGCGCCAGCCGGACCAGCAAGGCGTTGATGTCTTCCTGCGGCAGCGTATGCCGGTTCTTGCGCTTGCCCACGTCAATGCGCTCAGCATCACGTCGCACCAGCTCCAGAATGCGAGGCCCGATCAGCCGGTCGTGCACCACCACATCCGCCTGCTGCATCCGGCGAACCGCACGCACGGTCAGCAGGTCCGGGTCGCCCGGCCCGGCTCCAATGAGCCAGACTTCGCCACGCGACTCCTCGACCTCCGGGGCTTGCAGGCGCTGCGACACCATCTGGTCGGCATGCCCGGTCTTGCCCGCCAGCACCTGCGAAGCCACAGGACCTTCGAACAACCACTCCCAGAAACGCAAGCGCATGCGGGCATCGGGCACCAGCTGCCGCACCCGCTTGCGCCAGCCCGCCGCCCACCGCAGCAAGTTACCCAGGTACGGCGGCAAATCCTGCTCCAGCCGGGCCCGTAATCGACGCACATAGACAGGCGCCGCCCCACCGCTGGATATGGCGACGACCAGTGGCGAGCGGTCAACGATGGCCGGCGTCACCGCCGTACAGAGCGCGGGTGCATCCACCACATTGACCAGAACATGGGCGTCGCCGGCCCATGCGGCAACCCGGGCGTTTTCCTGATCGTCATCGGTTGCGGCCACGACCAGCGCCAGACCCGGCTGGATGTCATCGCCGCAGACCACGCGCGACTCCCAGTGCAAGGTGCCTTCCGTGGCAGCAAGGGCAATCTCGTCAACCAGGGACGGTGCGACCACGGTCACCCGCGCGCCCGCTCGCAACAGCAATCTCAGCTTGCGTGCAGCCACCTCACCACCGCCAACCAGCAGAACCGGCCGACCGTGCAGGCGCAGAAACAAGGGGAAAAATTCCATGATCAGCCTTTCGGAAAATGGCACCAAACACCGGCTTGGCGCAACAACGGTCTATTATCTCCTGTTGAAACCCTGAAATCCGGCCCCTCATGAAGTTGCGCCAGTTGGAATTGCTCCGCGCAGTCGTGCAACACGACTTCAATATTTCCAAGGCAGCCGAAGCGCTGTTCACCGCGCAACCCGGGATCTCGAAACAGATCCGCAACCTCGAGGATGAACTGGGCATTCCCATCTTCCATCGCAGCGGCAAGCATCTCGCCGGGCTGACGCCGGCGGGCCAGGAAATCCTGGTGATCGCTGAGCGCGTCGTCAACGACATGCGCAACATCAGCCGGGTCGCGGCCGATTTTCGCAGCGCCGACCGCGGGCAACTCAGCATTGCGACCACCCACACCCAGGCCCGCTACGCGCTCCCCCCGGTCATCGACAGCTTCCGCCGGCGCTGGCCCAAGGTGAGTCTGCACCTGCATCAGGGCTCACCACCGCAGATTGCCCGCATGGCGGCATCGGGCGAGGCCGATTTCGCCATCGCCACCGAGGCCATGCGTCACTTTGAGGAACTGGTGATGCTGCCCTGCTATCGCTGGAACCGGTGCGTGCTGGTTCCGCGCAACCACCGCCTGAACAAGGACGGCAAACTGGACCTGCGCGAGCTGGCTCGCGAACCGATCGTGACCTACACCTTCGGCTTCACCGGACGCTCCGAGCTGGACCAGGCCTTCGCCGCACACGGCCTGACGCCGGACGTGGTGCTGACTGCGGTCGATGCCGACGTGATCAAGACCTACGTGCGCCACGGGCTGGGCGTAGGGATCGTCGCCGCGATGGCCTACGACACCGAGCAGGATGCGGACCTCGTGGCGCTGGACGCATCGCACCTGTTTGCCCAGAGCACCACCCATATTGGTTTTCGCCATGGCGCGCTGCTGCGGGGGTACCACTATGACTTCCTCAGCCGCTTTGCCCCGCACCTGACACCGGAGCTGGTGGACGGCATCGCCGAACTGAAATCGGCCGAACAGCGGCACAAGGCCTGCGATGAACTGCTGGCCTCGGTCGGCCCGATACCGGAGGCCAAGTCCACCGCCGGATAATCCGCCCGGCCCCACCGGCCCGCCCCCTTTGCTTGAACCTGCGGCGCCACCGCCCTACCATGCGCGCCCCCTTCTCCTGCACGCGGTCATTGGTAGCGACCGCCACTGTTGAACTATGCCAATCATTACTTTGCCCGACGGGTCCACCCGTGAATTCGACCACCCTGTAAGCGTCGCCGACGTTGCCGCCGATATCGGCCCCGGCCTGGCCAAGGCCGCCCTGGCCGGGCGCGTCAATGGCACGCTGGTGGACACCAGCCACGTGATGAGCGACGACAGCAACCTCGCCATCATCACTGCCCGCGACGAAGACGGCCTCGAAATCCTGCGGCACTCGACGGCCCACTTGCTCGCGCATGCGGTCAAGCAGCTCCACCCGGAAGCGCAGGTCACCATCGGGCCCGTGATTGACGACGGCTTCTATTACGACTTCGCCACCGAAAAGCCCTTCACGCCAGACGACCTGGTGGCGATCGAAAAGCGCATGAAGGAACTCGCCGAAGCGGACTATCCGGTCAGCCGGGAAGTGATGCCGCGGGACGAAGCGGTGGAGTTTTTCCGCAACATGGGCGAGGAATACAAGGCCGAAATCATCGCCTCGATTCCCGAAGACCAGGAAATCGGCCTTTATCGCCAGGAAGATTTCATCGACCTGTGCCGGGGCCCGCACGTCCCGTCCACCGGCAAACTGGGCGTTTTCAAGCTGACCAAGCTTGCCGGCGCGTACTGGCGCGGCGACACCAATAACCAGCAGTTGCAACGTGTATACGGCACGGCCTGGAGCGACAAGAAGCAGCTCAAGGCGTACCTGCACCGCATCGAGGAAGCGACCAAGCGCGACCACCGCGTTCTCGGCAAGAAACTCGACCTCTTCCATTTCCAGGAAGAGGCACCCGGGATGGTCTTCTGGCACGACCACGGCTGGCGGATCTACCTGATCCTGGAAAAGCTCATTCGCGAGCGCCTGAAC
>JBFHON010000258.1:0-4324 GCA_041593295.1 Oceanococcaceae bacterium
AGGCCAGGTCGGTCGCGTGGACGGACTGGTTGCTGCCGCTCAGCCCCAGGTCGGCAGCAATGTAGTACCCCGCCATGTTGCCGGAGGTGTTGATGAAACTGACCGGGGACGAGGGCTGGTTGGCCCGGATGCGACCGAGCAGCAGCAGGCTGTCAGCGACGTGGGCGCTGCGGGAAGTGAGGTACACCGCCGTATTGTCGGGAAGCGTGCGGTCGCCGACACAGCGTCGTGCGCCCAGTACCGCCAGCTGGATCAGGCGGTTGACGCGGCGAGGGCCCGGCTTGCCGCTTTCGGCGAAGAGGCTTTTCAGGTTCACCGGCCCCTCGGCGGTGGGAAAGCCGCAGGAGATGGCCGAGAGGATGGGGCGGTCGGTTTTCAGCATGTGCGTTCCACCACCAGGGCGGTGTTGTTGCCGCCGAAACCAAAGCTGTTGCACAGAATGGTGCCCGCTGCCGGAAGCGCGGTCGTCTGTGCCAGCGGGGCGACGCCGATTTCGGGGTCCGGGGTGGTGTAACCGGGTGTATGCAGGAAGCGCTGCTGCTCCCAGCCACTGATCAGGGCGATCAGTTCGACCAGTCCGCTGGCACCCAGGGTATGCCCGAACCAGGGCTTGTAGGAACTGAACGGTACGCGCTCGCCGACCAGTTCCCGGATGGCCAGCCCTTCGGCCCGGTCATTGGCCGGGGTGCCGGTTCCGTGGGCGCGGATTGCCAGCAGTTCGTCGACCGTGGTGTGAGCCTGTGTCAGGGCGGCCTGCATCACCGTCAGCAGGTCGTCGGCGGTACACATGGTCGGGTTGCCCGGTGCGCAGCGGGCTGCGCCGCCGCGCATCAGCACCGTGCCCGGGGCCGGTTCGGCCCGCGCACGGCTGAGCACGATGGCGGCCGCGGCTTCGCCGAGGATCAGACCGTCGCGCTCCGCATCGAAGGGTGCATAACGACCGCTGGGGGTCAGCAGCATCAGGGCGCCAAAGCCATCCAGACTCATGCGGTTTACGCTTTCCGAGCCGATGACCACGACGTGCTCGGTCTGCCCGCTGCGAATGAGATGGAAGCCGTGCAGCAGGGCGTTGGCGGCCGAAGCGCAGGCGCTGCTGAATACGCTGGCCCGGCCGCTGTGGCCGGTGGCGCTGCGCAGCTCATCCAGCAGCAGGCTGAAACGCGGGCCGATGAACGGGGGCTCGGTCGATGCCGGATCGAGCTGAGCCTCGTAGTCGGCGATGTTCATGCTCGAACTGGCCAGCAGCCAGGGCACCGAGCGGGCGGTAGTGCTGTCGAGCCCGGCCTCAGCCACGGCTTCATCAATGACCGTGCTCAGCCGGTCGATGGTGGATACCGGCTGTGCGGGGTGGTCCGGCGGGGCGGCATGAAAATAGCGGTGCGCCCTGCCCGTGCTGTCGGTGCACTGACCGGGCTGCGGTAGGCCGGCTTCGGTCAGGCGGTCGCGGTGCGCTGCCCGGTTCGTGCCCAGTGTGCTCCACAATCCGCAGCCGGCGATGGCGACAGTCATGACCTATTCCGGCCGCAGGTAGTCTGCCAGCGTGTTGATGTTGGCCATGATGCGGATGAGTTCCTTGGGGTCGGTCACCCGCACGCCGTAATGCAGCTGCAGGGCCATGGAAATCTGCAATCCGTCGATCGAGTCCAGCGCCAGGTTGGTGTCCGGCCCGAACAGGACTTCGTCATCCTGGATGCTGTCGGGATCCACGTCCTTGTCCGCCTCCTGCACGATCAAGGTCTTGAGCTCGAGCTTGAACGCGGTGTCCTCCGATCCTTTCATTCGTTCTCCATTTTCAGCCAACGCGATGCCAGACCCATGCACACACTGCCCAGAATGAGCAATGCGGCGCATTCGGGGTAACTGGCGCTGGGTGGGGATTGGCGAAGGATAATATCCCAGTAGCCGTCCACCGCCCACGCCATGGGGGAAACACTGCCGATCAGCTGCAGACTGTCCGGCATGACGGCGCGGGGCACCATGATGCCGCTGACGGCGGCCATCAGCAGGTTGGCCGCGCCGCCGATGGTGGTCGCCTGGACCGCGGACCGCGCGACAGTGGCGATCAGCAGTGCGACCCCGATGGCAGCGAAGCCCGTTGCCAGGGTGATCGGCAGCAGTGCCCACAGCGGGCTGTTCAGATGCAGCGGGGCCCCACCCAGCAGTGGCACCAGCCACATGCCGATGGCCAGCATCAGCGTGGCCTGCAACAGGGTGATGCCCAGATACAGGGGAACCTTGGCCAGTAGCAGGGTGGCCGGCGTCGCATTGATCATCGCCAGACGCTGCAGGGTGCCGGTTCCGCGCTCGCCGATCACGCTGGTGGACAGCGGCATGATCACGAAAAACATGGCAAAGACGATCCAGGCCGGCACGCTTTGCTGCGTGGCGTCGGGCAGTGCGGCCGGGTGATCCTGCTGTCGTGGCAGGCCGCGAATGTCCAGAGCGACCCCTTCCGGGCGCAGCGCCTTGCGCATCAGTTCGGCTTCGGCCTGGGGCAGCCCGAGCAGGTCCTCGGCGAGATACTCGGCTTTCAGGCCCAGCAGGTTGCCCTGGATTTCCGCCGTCAGGCGGGCCCGGGAAGGCGTGTCCAGTACCGGGTCGAAGGCCAGCGTCAGCAAGGGGCCTTCGGCATCGGGGTCCAGCCGCTGGGTCAGCCCGGGCGGAATCTGGACGCTGGCAACGGCGTAGCCGGTGCCCAGTTGCTGCAGCCCGGCTTCGCCCTCGATGCGGCGAAACTGCAGCGGGCTCTGCCCGGAAACCCGGTCCAGAAGCTCGGCGGCAAAGTAGCTGCCATCCTGATCCAGCCAGAGCACTTCACGAATATCGGTGCGACGACGGTCCATCACATCCTGCAAGGCCAGCGACATCACCAGGATGAACAGTGCCGGCATCAGGAACAGCACGCCCAGCCCGAAGGGGTCCCGGCGCAAGACGATCCATTCCTTGCGTACCAGGGCGTGCAGTACCGGGTTGTTGCGCAGCTTCACGCGGCCTTGTCTCCGGTCATCTCGAAATAGGATTTCGCCAGCTCGGCATGCGAAGAGCCGGCTTCCTGGATGGTGCCCGCGAAACGGCAGTGGCCGTCGGCGATGATGGCCAGCCGGTCACACAGCTCCTCGACTTCATCCAGCTCATGACTGGCATAGAGCAGGGTGACGCCGCGCGCATTCTGCTGCTTGAGCAGGTCGAGAATCAGGCGCCGGGACTGCAGGTCGACGCCGGAGGTGGGTTCGTCCAGGATCAGGATCGGCGGATTGCCGAGCAGGGCGAGAGAGACATTGAGGCGTTGGCGCAAACCACCGGAAAGCTGCTCCGCACGCTGTTCGGCCCGACCGGCGATACCGGTGGCCTCCATGCACTCGCGGACGGCGGTGAGCATCTCCGTACGCGGCATGCCCCGGGCACGAGCAAAAACCTCGAGGTTTTCGCGCACGGTGAGGGTCGGGTACAGGCCGGGTGATTGCGGTGCCAGCCCGCACAGGCGACGCAGCGCGGTGGGGTCGGTATCCAGGCAGTAGTCACCGGCATGAACCTCGCCGGCATCCTTGCGAACCAGCCCCAGCAGGATGTTGATCAGCGTGGATTTGCCGGCGCCATTCGGCCCCAGCAGGCCAAAGGCACTGCCTGCCGGCACCTCCAGGGTCAGTCGATCCAGTGCCGGTTGGCTTGCCCCCCGCCATGTCTTGCTAACCTCCTTGAATATCAAAGAGTTATTCATTGGGCGAGTATACTTTGGCGGATGAATCAACGTGCTTTTTGCAGCCGGGCGGTGCTGGCCCTACTGATCCTGTGCGGGTTGCCTGCGCCGGGCCACGCCGAGCTTGCGGACCCGGCCCCGGAAAACCGCTACGACCCGGCGCACAAGGCGCGCTTTCAGGCTGCGGATGTGGACAACAGTCGCGGTCTGAGCCGGGAGGAAATCGCCGCTTCGCTGCCACGAGTGCTGTTGCGCCATTTTGAGCAGATCGATACCGACGGCAACGGCGAACTGAGCCCGGATGAGCTGGTGGCCATGCGAGAACGCGAGGCCGCCCTGCGCGAAGCGCGCCGTCGGGAGCGCCTCGATGAACTGCGAGGTGGTTCGAACTGAAGATCTCGCGATGAGCCGCAAGCCCCCGCTGCCGCAGGCTTCCTGTGTTCAGCAGCCGCTGCTTTGCGCCGGTTTTGCGCTGGACCTGTGGCTGGCCACTGCGGACGACGGGCGAGCAGCCACGAACCGCGCCCGCGCGGATCTGGCACAGCACCACCAGCTCAGCCGAGGCGATTTTCGGGTCTGCGACTTTGATCATGTGGACGAAGCCCCGCAGATCCGTATCTCGCAATC
>JBFHON010000259.1:0-4312 GCA_041593295.1 Oceanococcaceae bacterium
GATAGGGAACCCGGGTCAGCTTCCGGCTCTGAATGCGGTCGGCAAGCTCTTCGGGTGTGAGGTAGAGCTCGCCGGGGTTGAGCACCGGGCGTTCAATATCGTGGCGTCGTTGTTCGAAACGTTCCTCGATTTCGGCCCAGTCATGGGCGAAGGCGGCATCCCCGGCCGCATCGAGGATCGCGCTGTTTCCGGGGAGGTAGTCAAACAGGCTGGCGGTGTGCTCGAAGAACAGCGGTAGCCAGGATTCGATGCCGCCGGGCGCGATGCCCTTGGAAACGTCATCGTAAATCCGGCTGCGATGGATATCGCCGGGGAAGCGGGCCCGGTAGCGCTCGCGAAAGGCGCTGATGCCGGCGTCGTCCAGGGGGATTTCCCGGGTGGGCAGCAGGCGGATCTCGTCCACTTTTTCCGTGGATCGCTGGGTTTCGACATCGAACCAGCGCAGGCTGTCGATTTCGTCGTCGAAGAGGTCAACCCGTACGGCATTGCGTGCGCCCATCGGGAAGACATCCAGAATGGAGCCGCGGACGGCAAATTCGCCATGCCCGGAAACCTCCGGCACCCGGGCGTAGCCGGCGCGGGCCAGGCGCGTCAGTTCGTCATCCAGACGCAGGGTGTCGCCAGCCTTCCAGACGAAACTGCGGGCCAGCAGGTAATCCGTGGGCGGCAGGCGCGAGCGGAGCCCGTACGGGGTCGTCAGCACGATGCCGCGGCTGAGGCCGGAAAACTCGAAGAGCAGCGCCAGCCGGTCGGAAATCAGGTCCGGGTGAGGCGAGTAAAGGTCATAGGGCAGGGTCTCCGGGTCGCAGAAGTGCCGGACCGGCAGCCGGTTTCCGGCGTGGAAGCGGATCGACTGCTCCAGCCGCCAGGCCTGCTGCTCGTCGGCTGCGACCAGAATGACCGGTGTCTCGGCCTGCAGCGCCGCCCGCACGGCAGCACAGGGAAATTCGCCCGCATCCATGTCGGGCCAGTCGACCGGGCTGGCCGCTGTGGTTGCCAGGCCGAGTCGACCCCAGTCCACCCCCGTCACACCGGTTGCGGCGCCTTGGCCGCGCGTTGCACCCGGGCCTCGTAGGCCTGACGGGCGATGCCGACGTCATCAATGAAGTGTTCCAGTTCGTCCATCTGCAGGGCTTGCGGGCCGTCCACCAGGGCGCACTGCGGGTGCGGGTGAAAGTCGACCAGCACCATGTTGGCCCCGGCAATGACGCCCTGGGCGGTGACATGAAAGACATCCAGCAGTCCGTCTGGTGCCCGGTGTCGGGTGCCGACCGAGTGCGAGGGGTCGATGCACACGGGCATCCGGGTCAGGCGCTTGACCACGGAGACGTGGGAGAAGTCCACAAAGTTGCGATGCGGGTCGCCCATGTTGGTCTTCATGCCGCGCAGGCAGAAGATCACGTTGGAGTTGCCTTCGCTGGCCAGGTACTCGGCGGCATTGAGCGATTCTTCCAGCGTGATGCCGAAGCCGCGCTTGAGCAGGACCGGAAACTCCTGCTGCCGGCCGACGGCCTTGAGCAGTTCGAAGTTCTGGGTATTGCGGGTGCCAATCTGCAGCATCACGCCGGTGGGGTGCCCGGTCTGTTCCAGGGCGTTGTAGATCTCTTCGATGTGCTTTTCGTGGGTGATTTCCATCGCCACGACTTTCATGCCGTTCTGGCCGGCCAGTTCGAACACCCAGGGCAGGCACTCGGCCCCGTGGCCCTGAAAGGAATAGGGGTTTGTCCGCGGCTTGTACGCGCCCATGCGGGTGCACACCTGGCCCAGCTTGCCCACGGCCGCCATCATGGCGTTGACGTTTTCCGGGTTGTCCACGGCACACAGGCCGGCAAAGATGTTCAGGTTTTCCTGGCCGAAGCGCACGCCCTTGTAGCTGAAGCCGGTCTCGCGGGCATCGTCGGCGTGGCGGCCGAGGATGCGGTAGGCCTCGGAGATCCGCACCACGCGCTCCACGCCCGGCAGTTCGCGCATTTCCTCCACTGACAGCGTATGGGTATCACCCAGCAGGTAGATTTCGGTCAGTGTCTGCTGCTCGCCGCGAACCGTGTGGGCCCGATGCTGAATGCCCTTCAGGCCATCCAGGTGGGTGATCAGGGCTCGGTAGGCCTCGTCCTGAGGGGTGGAGTTGGGTTGCAGTATCAGTATCACGAGCGCATTGCCGGTAGAAATAGGGCAGCCGCGAATTCTAGTGCAGTGGGCTGTGGCGTGCTGTTGCCGGAGGCCTGATTCCCGCGGCACGCAATATGCGTATGTCCCGGCATACGGTTTTCTGACGAACCCCCATGAACATACCTGCTGAAATGATAACCCCCCTGACCTATGCGGCTGCCGGCCTGGGCGGGGTGTGCGCCGCGGTACTGGTCCGCGCAGCTGTCCGCCGCGCGGTGGGGGTATTCGCGGCGCGGCGGGCGGCGGCAAAGGCCTCGCCCCGGGCCAAGACGGAGAGTGCGCGTTCAGCGCGTGCGAATGCGGCAGCGATCCTGCCGGAATACCTGCTGGTTTCCGACCACGACGCCGTGGTCAATGTGCTGAAGTCGGATATCGCCGAGCTGCGTTCCACCGTGGTCGCTCTGGAGGTGCGCATGCACGCCCTGAAGCAGCGGCAGGATCACCAGCTGGAGGCACTGAGTGCCGGACGCGATATCGAGGAGCGCAGCGCCAGCTTCACCGCCGATGATCTGGTAGCGCTGGCCCGGCAGGGCTGGGCGGCGCGTGAACTGGCGCGGGTGGCCCACCTGTCGATGGCGGAAGCGGAGTTGTTGACCCGTCTGCACGGGCAGGGCGCGGCTTCGACAGCCGGCGCGCGCGCGGGCTGAATCTAGTCGCCTGCGTCGGAAAACCGGCGCATTCTCAATACGCGGTTGACGACATCCGGAAGGTTTTTTGACGGCAGGACCGTCTGTAGCGGTTGCCCGGGTATCTAGGCCTGGGTCGACCAGTTGCCGCGTGGGCGATGATCCATGGCTCCACTGGCGCCGTAGGTGCCCTGGGTGCTCAGTCGTGCCAGCCGTTCCTGAACCAGCTGGCGGCGGCGGCTGATGCGCTCGCCATTTTCCAGGTTCTTGGCATTGCAGCGCTCCAGCAGTTCGCGGTTCTGCGCGGAAAGGGGCGGGTGCAGTGTGCCGTCAGGCTGGACGACCAGCGCGGGGTGCAGGCTGATCTGCCGGCACAGCGAGTCCTTGTGTTCGACCACATCCTGGATCTGCGCCGCTTCACCGCTGTCGAGCAGTTCGGCTTCGGATTCCAGGATGTCCCAGAGGGCGTGCAGCAGTTCGCCAGGGTCAGCAGGCGGGGTTACACCGGCTTCGGGGTTCATGCTTCACCGGTGCCGCGCAGGCCGTCTTCGAAGGCCAGCAGTTTCTCGGCGATCGCATCAGCGTCCACCTGGTAACTGCCGTCAGCGATGGCATTGCGCAGCCTTTCGACCTTGGCGTGGTCAATGCTGTCTGCGGAGCGCGCCAGTTCGGAAACTTCCGCACTGAGCAGCTTCACGGCATCCTGCGCCGGCGCGGTTTCGCCGGCAGCTGCGCGGCCATCGGCAGCCGGCGCCTTGTTGCTTCCGACCCGGCCGGCACCGGTCTCGGCGACAGGTCGCGAGAGGTTGTTGGTGATGTCGTAGCGGGTATTCATGGCATTTTCCAATAGGCTTCTGAGTCGCTTATCGACGGCTGCGAAAATAACTTGAGGGCCCGGGGCGAAAAACTTTCCGCGAGCGCGACCGGATCCGTTTTCATGGGATGCGAACCACACCCGCCGATTCGACGAGGCCTTCCACAATACGCCCCGAGCGGGGATTCTTCACCTTGACCCATGCACCTATCGCGCCATCGGCCAGGGCCGAACCGGTTGATTCGATGTGCATGCCGGCGCGCTGCACGATCAGGCGGATGTTCTGTCCCCGGGTGACGGCATTGCCCGCGCGCAGGTGGGAAGGGCGCAGCAGGGTGCCTTCGGCGAGCGGCTGGCGGCTGATCTGGCCGATTGCCTGTTCGATGCTGCCCATGTAGCCCAGCGGCATGCTGCTGCTGGGCTGGCGCACCAGGGTCAGGTCCTCGGCGCGTAGCGTTTGCCCGGGGCCGACCGGCTGGCGCAGCTGCACCATCTCGACCAGGGTCGCGATGCGTGTCGGTACATATAGGGTCCACCCGCCGGGGCAGCGCAGCCCCACGGTGCGCCGGCTGGCCTGGGCATTGCTTCCGGGCGGATCAAAGGCGACCGGTGTTTCCGCACAACGAGGCAGGGTCAGTTTGCGCTCGAGGGTCGGGCTGGAAATGGTGGTGGAGCCCTGCGGGTTTGGCCCGAGCAGGTGGGC
>JBFHON010000260.1:0-4306 GCA_041593295.1 Oceanococcaceae bacterium
ATTCGCCCGGAAACACGCCCACGGACCCCGGTGATCTCACCCCCCGGTTCACCACCAAGGAGCAGCAGACGCTGCAGCCTTTTGCCAGTTGCGATGCCTTCAAGGACTACGCGACCGAGGCGCTGACCCTCGAGTACACCACCGCCTACTGGGCCGGGGTTCCCTGCTGGAGCTGTGAAATCTTCGTGGATGCGATCGGGGCGCCCGTGCGGGCCACGCTGGAAACCCCGCCGCCGGGCACCGAACTGGATGCGACGGCATCACCGGAGCCGCAGCCCGCCACGGATAGCGGCGGGGGAACACGCGTCAATGACACCAATACGCAGGAAGCCGGGGTGGATGAGGCCGACCGGGTTGAGTCCAGCAGCGATGGCCGCGTGATGTATTTCCTCGACAGTGCCTTTTACGGTGGCACCCAGCAGGTGCTGGTGTTCGATACCAGCACGCCGGCCGCACCGCGCATCATTGCGCGCATTGACCTGGGTAACCAGCGCTATGCTTCCGGGTTGTATCTGGATGAGCCCAACGCGACGCTGCTGGTGTTGAACCAGGGCGGCTACTTCTTCCCGCTGGCGGCGGATGCAGCTTTCGCACCGGAGCCGGACAGCGGCTCGAGTTTTGGCTCGGTGGTTCAGGCTTTTGATGTCTCCGACCCGTCCGCGCCGACAAGCATCGGTCGCTTCGCCACGGACGCGCAGATCATTTCCAGCCGGCGCATTGGCGACCGGCTGCATGTGGTCAGCCAGTTCGGGATTCCGCTGCCCATCGCACTACGCGATGATGAAGGTTTCTTCTCGCTGGTCTATGACGACTACTACCGGGCCGTTGTGGACGACGACGAGGACAGGATTGCCAGCCTTCGTGCCCGGATTGCTGCACGCATTGCAGAGGCAATGGCACGAACTGACGTAAGCGAATTGCTGCCGCGCAATACCAATGCCGAAGGCGTGCTGGAAACGCTGGCCTGCACGCGCGTCTATGCCCCCGACATCGAGCAGCGGCTGGGTCTGATCCAGGTCAGCAGCATGGCTACCGACACCAGCAACCCGGAGAGTATCGGGCTGCTCAATAACGGCTGGAACGTGTACGGCAGTTCCAGCAGCCTGTACATCAGCCAGACCAGCGGGGGATGGTGGTTCGACCCGGCACAGGTGCAACAGACGGCCATTCACCGTTTTGCACTCAGCGAAGACGGTGCGCCCGCTTACAAGGGCAGCGGGGTGGTCGACGGCTGGGCCAGCAATAGCTACCAGTTCTCCGAGTTTGCTGGCCACTTGCGTGTCGCAACCGGTTTGAGTGGTGCCGTCCTGTTGCCTGCTGAACCCACTCCGGATATCCAGCCGGTGATGACGAACCAGGTATCCGTACTCAGTCTGGAAGACGATGGACTGGAGCTGGTGGGAACGACACCCACTTTCGGCGACGACGAAACCATACGTTCCTCGCGGTTTCTGGGGGAACGCGGCTTCGTCGTTACTTTCCGGCAGATCGACCCGCTGTTCGCGCTGGACCTGAGTGACCCGACCAACCCGCAAATCAGGGGCGAGCTGGAAATCCCCGGGTTCTCCAGCTACATCTACCCGCTGAGCCCCGACCGTTTGCTCACCATCGG
Organism: Oceanococcaceae bacterium; assembly: GCA_041593295.1. Lineage (GTDB taxonomy): Bacteria > Pseudomonadota > Gammaproteobacteria > Nevskiales > Oceanococcaceae > MS8. Next base: position 1,613 of record JBFHON010000260.1, read on the forward strand.
CCGGGCCGGGGGAGAGGACGGCTTCGGTGTGGCCAACACCTTCCAGCTGCAGATATTCGATGTGGCTGCCGCCTTTGACGACGACCCTGACACCCGGCTGACCCAACTCGCGGTCGAACCCATCGCGCTGAACCGGGACGAGTACGCCTTCAGTACCGCCGAATATGAACCGCTGGCCTTCAATTTTCTGGCCTCAGCAACGGATCCGCAGCAGGGCACCCTGAGCATTCCGGTGCAGATCGGCTCCAGCGACCCGCAGCGTGCTTTAAGCGGCTTCCTGACCTATGACATCGATGGCAGCAACGGCAGCATCCTGCCACTGCTGGAGATCGACCATGCCATTGTCGACCCGGACAGCGGCACGAATTGCCCGGACGGCAAGACGCCGCCCCCGACCAGCGCCGATGGCAGTGGACCGAGCTGCACCAGCTTCGCTCCGGTGATCTGGAACGAGCCCCTGCGGACCAAGATCGTGGAGACGGGAACGCCCCCGCAGCGGTTCTTTTTCACCTTCAGCAGCCGTTACCTGAAGGTGGATACGCCCGATGGCGGGGCGGCCGGAAACGAGCCGGAATCACTGGCCACGATCAGCTTCACCCCGTAGCGATGTGCGTTGCATTCCTTGCGCGGTGCAGGCAATCTCGCAGCACAGTCTTTGATACGCGTCTGGAATGAACCTCGACAAGGTCCTGTTTGGCTTTTTTGTACTGCTGGCCCTGACGCTGAACGTCGGTTTTGCCTACGGCGAAATCGATGTGGCCATGCATCACCATGTGTGGGAGCTGTTTGCGGCGCTGGTGGTGTCGCTGATTGCGACCGTGCTGAAGTTTGGTGACCGCTCGCACCTGGGCGCCGTGTTGCTGGCCAGTTCGCTGGTCGCCGACCTGCACCTGATCGCCGCTGCCATCGTCTGGGGCATCAGCAGTGAGGTGTATCAGGCCGGTACAGACCCGGAAGTGGTGTCAACGGTGGTGTCCCTGGCCGTTGGCGCGCTGGTCGCAAACACGGCCAGCGTCATACTGCTTGTGGTCGAAACCCTGACGCTGCGTCGCTAGGGGCCACAGCCCCTCTGCAGACGTGATCAGCCACACGCGCTAGTACGGCATGGAAAAGGTTCTCTTCCTGTTCATGCGGCGCATGCGCCGCCCGCTGATCATGCTGATCTGCACGTATGCGCTGGCGATCGGCGGGCTGGTGCTGATCCCGGGGCAGGATGATGCCGGCAATGTGTGGCATTACGACTTCTTCCATGCCTTCTATTTCATCAGTTTTGTCGGACCGACAATCGGGTTCGGGGAAATTCCCTACGAGCTGCTTCCGGCCCAGCGATTCTGGGTGGTGCTGTCGCTGTACCTGACGGTCATCGCCTGGCTGTACTCCATCGGGAAAATCTTCGGGCTGGTGCAGGAGCCGGCATTTACACGGGCCCTGGAAGAAGCCCGCTTCATCCGCGGCGTGCGCCGGCTCGGCGAGCCCTTTCACATCATCTGCGGTTACGGGGAAACCGGCAGCCTGATTGTCGAGGCTCTCAGTGCGCGTGGCTGGCGCTGCGTGGTTCTCGACGCGGAACCGGAGCGCCTGGACGACCTCGAACTCGCGGGCCTGCCGCTGGACATCCCGCGACTGTGTGCGGATTCCAGCGCCACCCAGGTACTTATCGAAGCCGGCATCAAGCTGGATAACTGTCAGACGGTCATTGCCGTGACCAACAGCGACGAGGTGAATACCAAGATCGCGGTGACGGTCAAACTCCTGGTGCCTGATCTGGTGGTGATGTGCCGGGCCGAGAGCAGTGATGCCGTGGAAAACATGGCGTCCTTCAATACCAATTACATCGTCAACCCCTATGAGGTGTTCGCCGAACACATGGGGCTGGCCATTCGTAAACCGCATGTCAATGAGCTGCATCGCTGGCTGGGCGCACGCGCCGGCCGGCGCTTGCGTGACCCGCTCAACCCGCCGCAAGGGCACTGGATCATTGGGGGCTATGGCCGTTTTGGCCAGGCCTGCCGGCGGTACCTGGAAGCCAGCGATCTGCAGGTGTCGGTCATCGAGCGGGATGCGTCCCGGTTCGAGGAAGTGAATTGCGAGTCGCTGAAACACCGGATCGTAGGCAGCGCAACGGACCCGGAGCCGTTGCACGCAGCGGGTGTCGAGAGCTGCAACGGCATCATTGCGGGCACCGACTCGGACACGGACAACCTGTCCATCGTGCTGACGGCCAAGGCCATCAACCCGAAGATCTATGCCGTGGCGCGCCTGAACCGCCGGGCCGAAGCCGAACTGTTTGGCGCAGCGAAGTTACCCCTGGTGGTGGAGCCCAGCCGCATCGTGGCCTGGCGCATGCTGCCACTGGCGATCAACCCGATGCTGTCGGAGTTTCTGGCACTGAGCCGGAACCGTGATGACGAATGGGCGGCGGAGTTCATGCAACGCCTGCGCGATGTGTTCAACCACCGGTCGCCGGAAATCGTGGCACTGCGACTCTCCGGTGCACTCACCAGCGGTTTGTGCGCGGCGATCCGGCGGCGCATCGTGCGCGTGTCCGACCTCACACGCAATGCGCAGGGCGAGCCGATTCCGGTCATCGGGCTGATGGTGCGCACGAAGGAAGAGGCCATCGTCTGCCCGGGCGAAGGGCAAACCCTGCAACTGGGGGATGAGCTGCTGCTTGCGGTAGATGCCGGTGCGGCA
>JBFHON010000261.1:0-4264 GCA_041593295.1 Oceanococcaceae bacterium
CCAGGCCGCCAGTTCGATGCCGCCGGCCACGGCATAACCGCTGACAGCCGCAATCACCGGCTTGGAGAGCTGCATCCGCGTCGGCCCCATCGGCCCGTCGCCATCGGCGGCAATCCGGTTGGCACGGCGCGCATCCCCGCTGGCCACCGCCTTGAGGTCCGCCCCGGCGCAGAAGTGCCCGCCGGCACCAGTCAGTATCGCGACCCTGAGCTGGGTGTCCTGTTCAAAGGCGCTAAAGGCGGCAGCCAGCTGCGTGGCGGTTTCTCCATCCACGCAGTTGCGCACTTCGGGCCGGTTGATGGTGACGATCAGTACGTCGTCGACAGTCTCTGTCAGCACCGGACGGGACTCAGACATGGCTCAGGTTATTTTTCGGTCAAAGGCGCAGCTTATTACGCCACCGGCGCAAGGCGCATGAATTCGTAACATCGCGCATCGATTTTTCCGATATTACCCACCGGTTTTTACGGCTATTCATGCTGTCTTTTCGATGTTTTAATGCCGACTCCTTCCCGCAATGATGGAAAGCAGCATGGGCTTGCTTGTAGATGGCACCTGGCATGACCAGTGGTACGACACCGACGCCACCGGTGGCCGCTTTGAGCGCGACAAATCACGCTTCCGCAACTGGGTTACCGCCGATGGAAGCCCGGGCCCTACGGGCGATGGCGGGTTTGCCGCCGCGACCGGCCGCTACCACCTCTACGTGGCACTGGCCTGCCCCTGGGCCCATCGCACCCTGATTTTCCGGCGCCTGAAGGGCCTGGAATCGGCAATATCCGTCAGCGTCGTGAACCCGCTCATGCGTGAAGAAGGGTGGACCTTCGAACCGGGGCGCCGCGTCGAGGCCGACCCGCTGTTTGCGGCCAGAAGGCTGTACGAGATCTACCAGCGCGCTGCGCCGCAATACAGTGGCCGGGTCACGGTCCCGGTTCTGTGGGACAAGCAGCAGCACACCATCGTCAGCAATGAATCCAGCGAAATCATCCGCATGTTCAACAGTGCATTCGATCACCTGGGAGCTACCGCTGGCGACTACTACCCCGAGGAACTGCGCGGCGAGATCGATACCGTCAATGACTGGGTCTATCGCGATATCAACAACGGCGTTTACCGCGCCGGGTTTGCGACCACACAGGACGCCTACGAGGAAGCGGTCACCCAGTTGTTCACGGCCCTGGACCGGGTCGAGGAGCGGCTCGCCGGGCAGCGTTACCTGTGTGGAGACCGGATCACGGAGGCCGACTGGCGGCTCTTCACCACCCTGCTACGGTTCGACGCGGTGTATCACGGTCACTTCAAGTGCAACCTGTGCCGGCTGGTGGATTACCCGCACACCTCCGGCTTCGTGCGTGAGCTCTACCAGTGGCCGGGTGTCGCGGAAACGGTGGACTTCCCCAGCATCAAGCAGCATTACTACGCCAGCCACACGACGATCAACCCGACGGGGATTGTCCCGCTGGGGCCGGTGCTGGACCTGCAGGCTGCGCACAACCGCGATCACCTGCCCTGTCAGCCGGCAGTACCCGCCTAGAGACTGAGCCCTTCCAGCCAGCGCCGGGCCACACGCGCGGCCTTGGCCCGGAACTCTTCGACAAAGGGCTCGACCGAATCACGCAATGCCCCCACGTCGACACCGTGGTCGCGAAGTTCGGCGGCGTGCCCGACCAGCCAGGGCTCCACATCGCCAGCGAACTCCGGATGGAACTGGCAGGCGAGAATATTCGAGCCCACCGCGAAGGCCTGCACCGGGGTTGCCGCACTGCGCGCCAGACAAACCGCACCCGGGGGCAAATCGAAGACGTCCTGGTGCCAGTGCCAGCTCAGCGGCTCGTCGGCAAAGCATTCCAGCGCCGAGCTGTGGCCATCTGCCGTCAGCGAGATCGGATGAATACCGATTTCGGCCCCCTGCCCCGGCTGCACCGAAGCGCCCATGGCCTGCGCCATCAATTGGGCACCCAGGCAGATTCCCAGCGTCGGCAACCCTGCGGCAAGGCGGTCCCGCAGCATCAGGATCAGGTCACCCAGGTACGGGTACTCATCCAGGTCATCCACGCCCACCGGTCCTCCCATCACCACCAGCACATCCGCGGCCTCGGCCCGCTCAATGGCCTGCGGGTGCCAGGCATCCAGCGTGCGCACGGTGAGTTTGGCCTGCAAAAAGGTCGCGGCGAATCCGTCGAGGTTCTCGAAAGGTACAAAACGGATAACCAGGGCGGATGACATGACGGCTTGTGGTCCGTGAGCGGGGGGTTATAGTGCGCAACAGACCCGCGCTTCGCAAACTCCTCCGCGCCCATGACGACACAACTGCAGAATCTGCCCGATCCCGAATCCGTCACCTCGCATATCAGCATGCTGATATCCAAGCCCGGACGCACCATCTGGATCGCGGTCAGCGGCCGCGCAAGCACCCCCATCCTGACGCCACATACCGTCAACCTGATGGAACGCTGGTTGCTCGACGACCACCGCGCCAACGTGCAGATTCTGACCAGCTACGATCACGGCGTGCTCCGCGACACCCCGCACCTGCGCACCCTCGGCGAGCACCTCCCCAGTCGCGTGGCGATGCGGGTGCTGGACCCCGATGCGGAGACCTTCGTAGGCGAGTTCCGCCTGCAGGGGGAATGGCTGCTCACGGAGTCCGGCGGTGCGCTGTACCGCCAATCGGTGGACACCACGGCCTGGAGCGGAGCGATCTATGCGCCCGGCGCGATGCGCCGGCTGCAGCGGGAACACGCGCGGCTGTGGGAAAACGCCCTGCCCAGCTCCGAACTGCGCTCGATGCACATCTGAAAGGCCCGCTCAGGCCGCGGCACTCGCTCCCTGTTGCGAACGACTCTGCAACCACTCCGCCGTTTCCGACCAGACCGCCTTGCAGGCCTGACTGCCCAGGATCACCCCCATGTGCCCGCCTGGCGCAATCCGGAATGCCTTGTCCTCGGAGGCCACCAGATCCACGCTGCGTGAGGCAATCTCCGCCGGCACCAGTGCATCTCGATCACCGGCGTAGGCCAGAAAACTGGAGCGGATGCGGGTGATATCCGCAACGTGTCCATCACGCAACTCGATCCGCCCATCGGCCAGGGTGTTGTCGATGGCCATCTTGCTGGTCATATCCTGCACCACACCGCCCGGGTACATCAGCATGTTGTTGAGGTAATCCGAGGTGGTGGTGTGGGTTTCGACGAATTCCCGGTCAGCCAGGCGGGTGATCAGGTCCCAGTAGGTGGTCACGCTGCCGACCGGGTCGGTGAGCTTGAAGGCCAGCGTCGTCGCCCACGGCGGCACGTTGAACACACGCGGGTCCAGCATCTGCAGCCGCAGGTTGGTGTACTTGCGCACCAGCCGTGCTGGCGCATTGATGACCTGAGCGGCCTGCGCCACGAAACCACCACCCCGCAGGTCGATCGGGCTGGCCACGGTGACGATATTGCGCACGTGAGGGTCATTGTTGAAGCCCTGGTACATCAGGCACAGCAGCCCGCCCATGCACCAGCCATACAGCGAGAGGTCCTGCACACCGGAGTGCTCCCGAACCTGCTCCAGCGCCCGCGAAAACATGCGGTGGGAGTAATCGAACAGGCCAAAGTGCGCATGCTCCTTGCCCGGCTTACCCCAGTCGATCATGTAAACCTTGAAGCCCTGCGCGACCATGTACTTGACCAGGCTGCGCTGCGGCATCAGGTCGAAGGTTTCGGTGGTCACACCCAGCGGCGGTACCAGCACCAGCGGGACGTGGTGCTGATTGCGTTCGATGCGCTGCTTGCTGCCGTCAGGCAGGGAAATTTCGCGCTCGTCCGGCAGGCTGTAATAGCGCACCGACATCGGGTCACCGTCGTAGACCAGTTCGAACCAGGTCTTGCCGGACTTGACCAGGCGCTCACGCTGGAACAGCCAGTCCATGCCGTTGCCCAATGAACGCGCGGCGCGGCGGTTGAACGCCAGCGCCTGCCCCAGGGTGGACTGCATCAGGTTACTCATCGCTCAGGCCCTTTCGTTCCAGTTCTGACAGCGCAGCTTCCATGTATACCGAGATGCGTTGCAGGTGGGGCAAATTGTCGCGGGCGCCGCACAGCCCCACGCTGATCTTTCCGGCGTAGCTCAGGCTGGCGACCGCCAGTGCCGAGCCCTGTAGCAGCATCGGCATCGGAAACACGCTTTCCACCACCGCAGCCCCGAGATACCGGGGCTCGTCGCCGGCGGCAAAACGGACGATGGCCAGGTTGAACATCGGTGGCAACCGGTGATCAACACCGGC
>JBFHON010000262.1:0-4234 GCA_041593295.1 Oceanococcaceae bacterium
GAACACGCCTGTCTGCTGGAATTGTTTACCGACGCCGGCGTCGGAACGCTGATCCGGGGCGCCTAGCGGGGGGCGTTGCTCTGGCCGAGTAGCTCGGCCAGACGGGCACGGTCGGCATCGAACTGGCGGGCGACCTTTTCGCGTTCGTCGGCAACACTGCCGATGCGTCGGGCGGCCTCATCAGAGGTGCGGCGGAAGGCGTCGATCTGGTCCTGCAGTCTTGTCGGGACCGTTTTTCCCTGGTCCGTCAGCGCCTTGGCGCGCTGCTCCAGGACCTGCAGCGCATCTTCCGCGTCCACCTTGGACTTCTCGGCATTGCGAACCTGTCCGTCCATGATGGCCATGCGGTCATCACGGGCCCGGTCGAGGCTGTCGAGCGTGGGGTAGGTGCTGCGCAGGAAGTTGTCGTAGCGGGCCTGTTCGACTTCCTTTTCGCGCTGCTTCTGGCGGGCTTCGGCTTCGCGCCGGATGGCCTCCAGTTCTTCCTCGGTTTGCTGGCGCTGGCGGGTTTCCACCGTCAGGCCCTGCTTGTTGAGTTTCTGCTGTTCCGTCTTGGCGTACTTCGCGGGAATCTTGTCGCCGTAATGCACTTTCCCGTTTTCATCCACCCAGCGATAGATCTCCGCGCTGGCGGAGGTGCTGGTCAGTGCAAGGGCGAGGGCGATGGTCAGGGCGCGTTGCATGGGCAGTCAGAACTCGGTTTTCTTTGCATCATACGCGGACACGCTCAGCGTTCCTGCATGAGCGCAATCCTGGCTGCCGGAGTATGCCTTCCTGCGGTATCCGGCACGGTCGGGACGAAGCAAGCGGTCAGGAAACGCCCCACTGCTTGCGGTAGGCGGCAACGGCTGCGGCGTCTTCGCTTTCGCCCAGCCAGGGAGCGAGGTCGTTCAGACCCGCAATCGAGAATACTGTGATCTGTCTTTCGTCCGCGAGTTCCTGGGCGGTGGATTTCTCGCCTTGCCCGCGTTCCTGCCGGTCGAATGCCAGCAGGGCCGCGACCGGGGTGGCGCCGGCCTGGGTGATCAGGTCGATGGCCTCGCGCATGGCGGTTCCGGCAGTCAGCACATCGTCGAGGATGACGATGCGCCCCTGCAGCGGAGCGCCGACCAGATTGCCGCCTTCGCCGTGGTCCTTGGCCTCCTTGCGGTTGAAGGTGAAGGGCACGTCCCGGCCGCGCGCGGCCAGCGCGGTGGCCACGGCGGCCACCAGCGGGATGCCCTTGTAGGCCGGTCCAAACAGGCCATCGAAGGCGATTCCGGAATCGATCAGGGCGTCGGCGTAGCACTCCGCCAGTGCCGCCAGTGCAGCCCCGGTGCTGATCTTGCCCAGATTGAAGAAATAGGGACTGTGCCGGCCGGATTTCAGGGTGAAATCGCCAAACTGCAAAACCTGGGTGCGCGCGGCGAGGTCGAGAAAGCGGGCGCTGGGTGTGGGGGCGGATTCGATCATGGTCGGGCGGAACAGTTGAAACAGCCCGTTATGATACCGGCCAGTTTCCATCGAGCCGCCACTTCATGCGCATTGTCAGTGTCAACGTCAACGGGATTCGCAGCGCGTCCCGCAAGGGTTTTTTCGCATGGATGAACCAGTGCGGTGCCGACGTGGTGTGCCTGCAGGAGGTGCGCGCGAACCCGGAGCAGATGGATGTGCTGGATGGGCACCACGAGGGCTGGCATTTCGCGATGCACGAGGCCGAAAAGCCGGGCTACAGCGGCGTGGCGATCTACAGCCGGCGGGCGCCGGATGCGGTGGTGACGGGCCTGAAGTTCCCCGAGTTCGACCGTGAAGGCCGTTACGTCGAGTTTCAGTTCCCGGGCCTGAAGGTGGTGTCGCTGTACCTGCCCTCCGGAAGCTCCGGGGCGGAGCGGCAGGCCGCCAAGTACCGTTTTCTGGACGAGTTCGCCCTGCACATGGACAAGCTGGCCCGCGGCAAGGACGAAGTCGTTGTTTGCGGTGACTGGAACATTGCCCATACGGCAATCGACATCTGCAATGACAAGAGCAACAAGCGGACCTCCGGCTTTCTGCCGGCCGAGCGGGCCTGGATGACCAACCTGCTGACCGAGCGGGGCTGGACGGATGCCTTCCGCACGCTGTACCCCGATGAAGAGCTCAACGGTTACACCTGGTGGTCGAACCGGGGCAAGGCCTACGAGAACAATGTGGGCTGGCGGATCGACTACCAGATCGTGACGCCCGGACTGGCCAAGCGTTTGCGCGAGAGCTGGGTCTACAAGGACGAAAAGTTTTCCGATCATGCGCCGCTGATCGTGGACTACGCCGATGACTGATGCCGCCGGGCGCGGCTGGCGGGAAGCGGTCGCCAGCTACCGAGACCCCGCGGTGGCAGCAATGCTGTTTCTCGGGTTTTCGGCGGGCCTGCCGTTTCTGCTGGTGTTTTCCACCCTGTCGGCATGGCTGGCGCAGCTGCAGGTGTCCAAGGCAACCATTGGCCTGTTTGCCTGGGTGGGGTTGACCTATTCCATCAAGGTGTTCTGGGCGCCGGTGGTGGATCGCCTGCGGTTGCCGCTGCTGGGTCGCATGGGCCGGCGGCGCGGCTGGATGCTGCTGGCGCAGCTTGGCATCGTGGCCGGTCTGCTCGGGATCAGCACGACCAACCCCGCAGAGGATCTGGTGCTGGTGGCGTACTGGGCGCTGCTGGTGGCCTTCAGTTCGGCTACCCAGGACATCACCGTGGATGCCTGGCGGATCGAGGCCGCGCCGGAAGAGGAGCAGGGGGCGTTGGCGGCCAGTTACCAGCTCGGATACCGGATTGCGTTGATTGTGGCGGGTGCGGGCGCCTTGCTGGTCGCGTCGCGTTCCGGCTGGTCAGCGGCCTATCAGGCGATGGCTGCCTGTGCGCTGGTCGGGGTACTGACGACGCTTGTGATCCGCGATCGCGCCGGCGCGCTGGATGCGGTGGATACCTCGCTGCTGGCCTGGTTCCGGCACGCCGTTGCCGGGCCCTTCGCGGACTTCTTTGCGCGCAACGGGCTGGCAACCGGGGCGCTCATTCTGGCCTTCGTGGGGTGCTTCCGGCTGACCGATATCACCATGGGGGTGATGGCCAATCCGTTTTATCTGGACATGGGCTATACGCTGGAGCAGATCGCATTCGTGGCCAAGGGCTTCGGTGTGCTGATGACCATCCTCGGTGCCATGCTCGGCGGGGTGCTGGTGGCGCGCTTTGGGGCGCCCCGCTCGCTGATTCTCGGGGGGCTGATGGTCATTGCCACCAACGTGTGTTTTGCCGGGCTGGCATTGCTTGGCGAGCCCCGCATCGGCGGGCTGGTGCTGGTGATCAGCGCGGATAACCTGGCCAGCGGGCTGGCCGGGACCGCTTTCATTGCTTACCTCTCAGGGCTGACGTCTGTGGCCTACACCGCCACCCAGTACGCCCTGTTTTCATCCCTGTTCACACTGCCGGGCAAGATGCTGGCCGGTGGTTCCGGCTGGATGGTCGATAGCGTGGGCTATGTCGGCTTTTTCCTGTACACCTCGTTGCTGGGCGTGCCGGCCTTGCTGATGATCGGCGCGCTGCTGCGCCGGGTGCAGGTTCGTAGCGCGACACCGTGACGGCGTCGGTTCGCCGCGATCAGGCGGCGTTGAGGCGCTGCTGGATGGCGGGCAGGTTGCGCCGTAACAGCCACTCCCGGGCGTCCTGCGCATCCTGTTCGAACCAGGCCCGGGCGCTGCCCAGGCGGAAGCTGTAGCCCCAGGCATCCATGTCCTCGAGCATGCGTGCGCGGCCCATCTGCGGGATGTCGTCCGCCAGCAGGATCTGCAGGTAGCAGACCGCATCCTCCTCGGCGTACTCGCCGCCGGCGTCGGTGTGCAGTTGCGCCCGGCGCTCGTCATCCATGCAGATGGCGTGACAGCTTTCATGCAGGATCGAGTGCACCGGGGTGTCTGCGCGGGCATAGACCGTGTTTCCGATCAGGCCGGCTTCATCGTCGCCCCAGTAACTGCCGGGAATCGGGGAGCCGCTGGCGACGGGTTGCAGCTGCAAACCGAAACCCTGCAGTAGCGTGACCAGCGTCTCCGGTACGTCACCGGGCCTGGCGGCCGGCAGATCACGCAGGCGCAGCACCGGCGGTGCGGGCTGCGGAGCCGGGCTGGGCGCGGCGATGAGCTCGTCGGGTGTCACGGAATGTCACAATTGCGCAATGAACACGACCGCGCAGAATACCGCCGAACTTGCATTTGTGAAGATGCAGGCCCTGGGCAACGA
>JBFHON010000263.1:0-4222 GCA_041593295.1 Oceanococcaceae bacterium
CAGCCTGCACATGGGGCACGCGTTCCAGGACACGATCATGGACGCCCTGACCCGCTTCCACCGCATGCAGGGGGACGCCACGCTGTGGCAGCCCGGCACGGACCATGCCGGCATCGCGACCCAGATGGTCGTGGAGCGTCGTCTGGCTGCCGAAGGCCAGTCCCGCCACGACATCGGCCGCGCGGCCTTCATCGACAAGATCTGGGAGTGGAAGCACGAATCCGGCGGCAACATCACCCGGCAGCTGCGCCGCATGGGGGCATCCGTGGACTGGTCGCGGGAGCGCTTCACGATGGACGACGGTCTGTCCGAATCCGTCACAGAAGTGTTCGTCCGGCTGCACGAGGAAGGCCTGATTTATCGCGGCAAACGCCTGGTGAACTGGGACCCGGTGCTGCAGACGGCGGTTTCCGACCTGGAGGTGGAGTCACGTGAGGAACAGGGCCACCTGTGGCATTTCCACTACCCCTTGAGTGATGGCAGCGGCACGCTCACCGTGGCGACCACGCGCCCGGAAACAATGCTCGGGGATTCAGCGGTCGCCGTGCATCCCGAAGACGAACGCTATGCGCACCTGGTTGGCAAGACCATCACGCTGCCGCTGGTCGGCCGGGAAATTCCGATCGTTGCAGACGATTATGTCGACCGCGAGTTCGGCACCGGTTGCGTCAAGATCACCCCGGCCCATGATTTCAATGACTACGCCATGGGCGAGCGCCATGGGCTGGCGATGTACAACATCCTGACCCCCACGGCAGAGCTCAATGACGAGGTGCCCGCCCCGTATCGCGGCATGGAACGCTTTGCCGCCCGCAAGCAGATCGTGGCCGACATGGATGCCCTGGGGCTGCTCGGCGACGTCAAGGACCACACCCTGATGGTGCCCCGCGGCGACCGCACCGGACAGGTGCTGGAGCCCTACCTGACCGACCAGTGGTTCGTGAAGGCCGAGCCCCTGGCCAGGCCGGCCATCGAAGCGGTGGAGTCCGGGCGCATCAAGTTCGTGCCGGAAAACTGGTCGAAGACCTATTTCGAATGGATGCGCAACATCCAGGACTGGTGCATTTCCCGACAGATCTGGTGGGGTCACCGCATTCCCGCCTGGTTTGATGAGCAGGGCAAGGTCTACGTTGGTCGCAACGAGTCCGAAGTGCGCGAAAAGCACGGCATCGGCGCCGATGTCGCGCTCAGACAGGATGAGGATGTACTCGACACCTGGTTCTCGTCGGCGCTGTGGCCGTTCAGTACCCTGGGCTGGCCGGAACAGACACCCGAGCTGAAGCTGTTTTACCCCACCAGTGTCCTGGTGACCGGCTTCGACATCATTTTCTTCTGGGTCGCCCGGATGATCATGATGGGGCTGAAATTTGCCGGTGATGTGCCGTTCAAGGAAGTCTACGTTCACGGCCTGGTCCGTGATGCCTCCGGCAGCAAGATGTCCAAGTCCAAGGGCAATGTGATTGACCCACTGGATATTGTCGACGGCATCACGCTGGAAGCCCTGCTGGAAAAGCGCACGACAGGCCTGATGCAACCGCAACTGGCGGAAAAGATCGCCCGCGACACCCGCAAGGATTTCCCGGATGGTGTGCCCCCGCACGGCACCGATGCCCTGCGCTTCTACTTTGCGGCGCTGGCCAGCACCGGGCGCGACATTCGCTTTGATCCGCAGCGACTGGCCGGGTACAAGAACTTCTGCAACAAGCTGTGGAACGCCTCCCGCTACGTGATGATGACGCTGGAGGGCTGGGAAGATGACGGGGGCGAAGTCACGCTCAGCATCGCTGACCGCTGGATTATTTCCCGTTTGCAGCAGGTCGAGCAGCAAGTCACAAAGAATATCGAGGGATACCGCTTCGACCTCGCCGCTGCCAGCCTGCACGAGTTCGTGTGGAACAACTGGTGTGACTGGTACCTGGAGCTGGCCAAGGTCAGCCTGCGCGACAGCGGCGACCCGGCCCGCGTCAACGGGACCCGGCGCACCCTCGCACGCGGTCTGGAAACCGTGTTGCGCCTGCTGCATCCGATCATGCCGTTCATTACCGAAGAGATCTGGCAGCGCATCGCGCGGCATGCCGGTCTCAGTGCGGAGCGCTCGATTTCGCTGCGCCCGTGGCCGGTAGCGGACGAGTCCCGGATCGACCCGGATGCGGAACAGCAGATCGAATGGCTGCAGGCCGTGCTGCTGGCCGTCCGCCAGATTCGCGGCGAAATGGACATCGCTCCTGGCAAAAAGATTCCGGTCCTGCTGCAGGGACTGAGCGCAGCGGATCAGGCCAACCTGAAGCTGCTGGAATCCTGGATTACCGATCTCGGCCGGACGGAAAGTCTCACCGTCCTCGAGGCGGGCAGCGACGCGCCCGAGTCCGCGCTGGCGCGTGCTGGCAACATGGACGTCCGTGTGCCACTGGCTGATCTGATCGACCCCGCCGCCGAGCTGGCGCGGCTGGAAAAGGCCATTGGCAAGCTGGAAAAGGACTTCACCGCCACGACGGCCAAGCTCGCCAACCCGGGCTTTACCGAACGCGCGCCTGCAGCAGTGGTGGAAGGTGCACGCAAGCTGGCTGCCGAGCAGGAGTCCAGCCTTGCTGCGCTGCGCGAGCAGCAGCAGAAAATGCAGGCCATGGTGGAAAAAGGCTGACCGGCATGAGTGCCCCAGGCGCCCCCACTTCACCGCGGCCAATCCCGGTCTGGGACCTGCCGGTCCGCCTGTTCCACCTGCTGCTGATGGCATCGATCCTGAGCAGCTGGTTGAGCTATGAATGGGGGCGCATGACCTGGCACTTCTACAGCGGCTATGTGGCCGCCACGCTGATCATCTTCCGTGTGCTATGGGGCGTTGTCGGCTCCCGTCATGCACGGTTCAGTGATTTCATCCCCGGCCTGGCGACACTTCTGCGCTACCTGCGCAGCGGTGTCTCGCCGACACCGGGACACAACCCACTCGGCGCATTGTCGGTGGTCGCCCTGCTGGGGTTGGTAGCACTGCAGGTCACGACGGGGCTGCTGAATGTCGACGAAGAAGGCAACCGTGGCCTGTACAGCGTACTGGTGCCGGCAGACTGGGTGGATCGCATTGGTGCCTTGCATGGCACCCTGTTCGATGTGCTTGTCGGCCTGGTCGTGCTGCACGTCGCAGCCGTGATCTTCCATACCCGCAAGCACGAGCCGCGCATGATCTCGGCCATGCTCACCGGTTACAAGGACGCCTCCGGAACCGAATCTCCGGTTCCGGTATGGCGTGCCGTGGTGGTCCTGCTGCTCAGCATCGCTGCGGTTACGGCGCTGATTGTCTGGGCCCCTCCGCCGCCGGCACCCACCTATTTCTAGCGGCCGGCACCCTGCGGTTTAACCTGCGTATTCCCGGTTCTTGTATTCCTTGTGGCAGCCTTTGCAGCTGTCGCCCAGGTCCTTGACCGCGGCCTTCAGGGCGTCGGGTTTGTCGGTCACCGCAGACAGCGCACGCAGCGCGGACTCGAAGTCGCGCATCTTGCCGTTGAAGTCGTCCATGTTGTCGGCGATATCCGCACTGGCGCGGGTGTGACCCTTGTAACTGCCGGCTACGTACCCGCGACTCAGATCCAGCTGACCCATGGCAGACAGCTCCTTGCCACGCTTGCTGAACTCAGCAGCGTTCCAGGGGATTTCCCCTTTGAGCATGCCCACCATGAAACCGAAGTTGTTGCCGATCAGTTTCATCGGCGCCTGACGGAGTTCCTGAGCCTGGACGATGGGGTCGTCAGAGGCCAGAGTATGGGCAGAGACCAGGCTCATGCACAGAATCGCAGGGATGCCAAATGCGTAACGCTTCATGTGTGTAGTCCTCGGGTTGATTCATGGGGACGGGCGGAAGGAACCGGTGTCAGACCGCGGTGCGGATCATGGCGACGCCGCTGAACGCAAGCGTAGCCCAACCCAGCAGCAGGAACACGCCGCCGATCGGTGTGACCGCGCCAAATCCGCGAATGCCGGTCAGTGCGAGCACATACAGACTCCCGGCAAACAGGAAAGTGCCCGCCATCATCAGGATCCCGGCGCTGGCCTGCAGCCGCGATACCGGCATCAGGCTCAGTGCGAACAGCAGGGCTGCGTGAATCAGCGCATACTGCGTCGCGGTCTGCATGATGTCCAGGGCGTAATCATCCAGCCGGCTCTTCAGGCCATGGGCGGCAAAGGCGCCAAGCGCCACCGCGACGAAACCATAGACACCGGCAGCCAGCGC
>JBFHON010000264.1:0-4208 GCA_041593295.1 Oceanococcaceae bacterium
ATTCCCCGAATCGCTGCGAGGTCCAGTGCAAAGCTGCGACGGTGTGGGTTCAAGCTGCCGCCTTCGTGCAGGGGCTGATCGGGAGTAGCCGGTTCCGTATCGATTGTTGGCAGGTGCGGTTGTTTCATGCGGGGGTGCCGTTGCGGGCGTTAACAGCTACTGTGCGCTCGCCAGGACCGCAGGTAACGAAGAGGAATCGCCAATCCTTGTCGGAGATTGCTGACAGCGGTTGCATTGCAGGAAACGGGCCAGAGTGTGGAGAAGATCTCCGGGCGGGGGCAAAAAAAAACGGGTCGCCCTGTGCAGAGCGACCCGTGATCCGGATTTTAAACCTTACAGGTTGTTTTTTGCCGAGTTGGCGCGCTTGCGCTCGTGCTCCTTGAGGAAGCGCTTGCGAATGCGGATGGTTTCGGGGGTCACCTCAACCAGTTCATCGTCATTGATGAACTCCAGCGCCCGCTCCAGCGTCATCTGGATCGGCGGGGTCAGAATGATGTTTTCATCGGTGCCCGAAGCCCGCATGTTGGTCAGCTTCTTGCCCTTGAGCGGGTTCACCGTAAGGTCATTGTCGCGGCTGTGGATGCCGATGATCATGCCTTCGTAGACTTCTTCGCCGTGGCCGATGAACAGCCGTCCGCGCTCCTGCAGGTTGAACAGCGAGAAGCCGAGCGCCTTGCCGGTATCCATCGAGATCAGCACGCCTTTCGGGCGCTGGCCGACACCGGCTTCAGCAACCGCGCCATAGTGATCAAACACGTGGACCATGATGCCGGTGCCGGAAGTCTGGCTGGCAAAGTCGGTCTGGTAGCCGATCAGGCCGCGGGAAGGGATCATGTACTCAAGGCGGACCCGGCCCTGGCCGTCCGGCACCATGTCCTGCAACTGGCCACCACGGCTGGAGATTTCTTCAATGACCTTGCCCTGGTGGTCGGATTCCACGTCCAGGACCAGACGCTCCCAGGGCTCGCAGACCTGACCGTCGATTTCCCGGGTGATGACCTCGGGGCGGGAGACGGCCAGTTCAAAGCCTTCGCGGCGCATGTTTTCGATCAGCACGCCCAGGTGAAGCTGGCCGCGACCGGAGACCTTGAAGCGGTCGGGGTCGGCGGTCGGCTCCACGCGCAGCGCCACGTTGTGCTTCAGCTCGCGCTGCAGGCGGTCGCCGATCTGCCGGCTGGTGATGTACTTGCCTTCCTTGCCGGCGAAGGGCGACTTGTTGACCTCGAAGGTCATGCTCATGGTCGGTTCATCCACCGTCAGTGGCGGAAGCGCCTCCGGGGTGCCGGGGGCGCACACGGTGTCGGAGATGTCCAGCGGATCCATCCCGGTGATCGCGACGATGTCACCGGCCTGCGCGGAGTCCACTTCCACACGCTCGAGTCCGAGGAAGCCGAAGACCTGGTTGATGCGACCGTTCCGCTTCTTGCCTTCGCGGTCCACGATGGCGACCGGCATCTGGGGCTTCAGCGTGCCGCGCTGAATGCGGCCAATGCCGATCACGCCGAGGAAGCTGTTGTAGTCCAGCTGTGAAATCTGAATCTGCGCCGGGCCGTCATGGTCGACCGGCGGCGGTGACACATGGTCGACGACGAGTTGGAACAGGGGCTCCATGTCACCCGAGCGCGCACTCTGGTCGCGGCTGGCATAGCCGTTCAGCGCGGAGGCGTAGACCACGGGGAAGTCGAGTTGCTCGTCGTGTGCACCCAGGGCGGCAAACAGGTCGAAGACCTGGTTTTCCACCCAGTCCGGGCGGGCGCCCGGCCGATCGATCTTGTTGATGACGACAATGGGGTTCAGGCCCATGTCGAAGGCTTTGCGGGTCACAAAGCGGGTTTGTGGCATTGGCCCGTCAACGGCATCGACGAGCAGCAGTACGGAGTCCACCATGGAAAGCACGCGCTCGACTTCGCCGCCGAAATCGGCGTGTCCGGGGGTGTCGACGATGTTGATGCGGAAGTCTTTCCAGCGGATCGCGGTGTTCTTGGCCAGAATGGTGATGCCGCGTTCCTTTTCCAGATCATTGGAGTCCATGATCCGTTCGCCGTGGTCGCGGCGCTCATCGAGCGTGCCGGACTGACGAAGAAGTTGGTCGACGAGGGTGGTCTTGCCATGATCAACGTGGGCGATAATGGCGATGTTGCGGAGCTTCATGCATGCTCAAAGGAGTGCGCGGGGCGCGCAGTTTAATGAATCTCGCGAGGGGATAGAGGGATGCACGCGAAATTAGGGCTGTTTTTACTAGCGGTGACGGGGGTGGCAGGCGCGGTACCGGGGCATGTCTATCCGGCTCAGGGTGCCAGTCTGGGGCCTGTTGTCGCGGCCGGTATTCCCGGCGTGCACGCCAATCCCGCCAGCGGTTACCTGCACCTGCGGCCGGGCGCGAAATACCGCTCCAGCCTGCTTAGCATCGTCAATCTGGGCATCGAAGCCGGTCCGGTTGACAGTTTTATCGACCGCATCGAGGACCTCGAAGGTTGCCTCGAAGATGTGGTTGAAGAGACCTGCCAGGATGCCAATGGAAACGTGATACGTGGCGTGGGTGACAGCAGTATCGACCTGGACGAGGCCGAGCTGCTGAAAGACGAGTTTGATGACCTGCTTGCGCAAATTGGCCGGGATGCCTATTTCATCTTCGGGGCTCAGTTTCAGCTGCCCTCCACGCCGATGCTGTTCCGGGCCTTTGATGGCGTGATGGGGATTGATATCAGCGGTTCCGGGGCAGCGAATGTGTCGGTGCTGGATGATCCGCTGCGCTACAACCCGATTTCCGAGGACATCGAAACCCGCACGGCGGCTTACGTGAAGACCGCGCGATTTCTCAGTGTGGCCCTGAGCTGGTCACGGCCGGTGGAGATTCCGCTGGAACAGTGGGTTCCCGGTCTGTACACCCGTGGCGATTTTTATCTTGGCGGGCGGGTCAGCGTGCTCAACGCCGCGCTGGCCAAGGTGGTGGCCGCAGTGGACAGCGAGGACGAAAACGGCGATACCGCCTTTGATCGCGCGGAAGATGCCTACGAAGATGCCGAGGAAAGCACGACCAATATTGCGCTCGACCTCGGACTGACCTGGGTTTACAAGGGCATGTCTGCGGGGCTGACCCTGCGCAATATCAACGCGCCTACCTTCAAGTACGGCGCCGTCGGGACCAATTGCGCGCAGGTCTCCGGGAGGGGGGCGCTGCAGGACTGCCTGATTGCGGCGTCGTTTGCCGATCGCATCGACCTGCGTGAGGAGTTCGAGATGAACCCGCAGGCGACGATCGAGGCGGCCGTGCCGCTGGGTACGCCCGAGGTCATGCTGGCAGCCAGCTGGGACATGAATGCGGCCAACTCCCCGGTGGGGGATCAGTATCAGTGGTTGAGTCTCGGGCTGTCCTACACGCCGGACTCGCGCCTGATACCGGGTGTGCGCCTGGGTTACCGGACCAATCAGGCCGACCGCGGCGTCAGCTCGGTCGGGCTGGGCTTGACGCTGTTCGGTTACTTCAACCTCGATGTCAGCCAGTCCACCGACACGGTGGAGGTGGATGGCGACGACATACCCCGTGCGGCTTCGGTCAGCCTCGGTTTTGAAATGCCGCTCTGAGTGGCAGGCAGGTAACAACGATGAATGGCAAGAACGTGATGATTCGCTCCGCAGTTTCGGCACTGCTGCTCATGGCGCTGGCGGGATGCTCGCCCGACACCCAGGATGACGGACAGGGCAAGGCTTCGCTGGTCCTGCTCAAGGGCGGCGGTGGCGCTGTGAGTGCCATTGCCAAGGGTGTGGCCTTCGTGGACCTGGACCGCAACGGGCAGCTGGACAGTTTCGAGCCCTTCGCAATCACCGATGCCCAGGGCGGAACACGCAGCGATGTCGAGCTTTGCCAGGGGGCCGAGCCACCCGCGGATTGTCTGCTGGTGAACGACGCCACTGGCCCCCTCGTGGTGCGGGTTCAGGGTGGCTACGAGAAAGTCTCCGGGGTGCCTTTCGTGGGCCGTTTCGCCACCCGCATTGATTCCGCGGCCATCATTCAGCGGGCCGCTGATGAGATCACGGCCACGCCGGCAGAGGTCGATATTGTTTCCACCCTGAAAGCCACGCTGGACGATTCGCAGAGCGACACGCTGGATGCGCAGCTGCGTGAGGGCGATGCGTTGCGCCTGACGGGCCTGCTCGGCGCCCTGCTCGGCAAGGTGAATGCCGAACTGAACCAGAGCGGCGACGCG
>JBFHON010000265.1:0-4198 GCA_041593295.1 Oceanococcaceae bacterium
CATATGCCGTGCGGAGTGCTGCTCGGGGGCGCTTGGGGCCGGTCGGGCCGGCCGACGAGGATGAGCTGATGTCCGGGCAGGAGTGCACATGTCGGAGGCAGGCAATCCCTGTTCCGCCAGCCGCTTGCTCCGACCGCCACGGTATTCACACTGATTCACATGCGTGTGGATGGTTTGAGCATGCCTAACCGGCTTGATGCCAGAAGCCAGCCAGACATGTCGCAGTACTGCCTTAGGTTGAGGTGTTTTGGTGAGCATCGTGAAAACGGATTGCGATGGTCGTTTCCTGGCGCAGGTGCGGGCACCGTTGAAAAAGAGCAACTCTCATCATACGGGCAGAAGCGCGTGTCGTGAGGGTCTCGTCGGGCTCCCGGCGCACCGCACTTGTGGGCTCAGCGGCGCGCTTGAAGCCCGCGTGAAAGCGGTTTTCCGCCTTTTTAAGAAAACCTTCAGAAAACTTTCGTCCTTCTCTCAAGGGCTTTGCGGGGTGGGGCGGCATTCTGGAACTCCGCCAGCAGCGCGTTCGCCGATAGCAGCCCGCTGCCAACAACTGAACTGCCCACAGGAGAAATGATGATGTACCTGACCGTAACTAAATTCGCCGCCGCTCTGTGCTTGATCGCAAGTGCTGGACTTGCCCAGGCTGAAGAAGCTTCCCCCCGTCCGGCCGACCGGACGCTTCATTATGTGATCGCGCTCCAGGGGGATCAGGCTCTGCTCGACATTCAGTCTGCAGCTGCTGCTGCAATCCCGGAGTCTGTCAACGCGTCGATGGAAGCGGCCTTGCCGGCCATGCCGTACCGCCTGACTGGTGGCCCTTCTTCATTGAGCCGGGCTTTCAGCGCCGACCTGTCGGTTGTGACTGCCGATTGAGCACTGCGAATCAACCGGCAAGCCTTGCATGGTCGCCCCGTCAATCGTGAGTGTCTTGGGTACACTGAATGCCCTGGCCGGTGGTGGACCGGCACATTGTGACGAGGGTGAGATGGGGCTCCACGGCGACGAGACTGCGCCTGTTCGCTGGCGTTTCGCCAACGCGGAATACAGCGAACGCAATCATGAACTGGTTGTTGCCGGGGAACCGGTGGCGCTGGAGCCAAAGCCGCTGGAGGTTCTGCTCTGCCTGTTACGGGCCGAAGGGGAGCTTGTCACCAAGCAGGAACTGTTCGATACGGTCTGGGCCGGGCGGGTCGTCACCGATGGCGTGCTTTCGCAGGCCATCCGCCGGATCCGGGAGGTGCTGGGTGATGCGGACCGCAGCATGGTGCGCACGGTGCACGGCTACGGTTTTCGCCTGGATGTGCCCATCGAGATTGAAGGCCGCGACGACCCGGGGACCCGGCTGGAGCTGGAGTCGGGCCAGAGCCTGCCGAACCTGCCGAACTGGCGACTTGAACAGCGTCTGCAGACCCGCCCGGCGAATGAACTCTGGCGCGTCCGCCATGTGCAGAATGGCCAGCTCCGGGTGGTCAAACTGGCGCTGGACGAACGCGCGCAGCGTGCGCTCAAGCGCGAGGTGACGCTGAACAAGGTTTTGCGGGCGGAAATGGGCGAGCAGGCGCCGCTGGTTCCCGTACTGGAATGGCAGTTCGACAGCAGCCCGGCGTGGATTCAGATGCCCTGGTACGCGCAGGGCAGTCTTGCCGACTGGCTGCAGGCTCAGGGGGGGGTGGGCACGCTGCCGCTATCCCGACGACTGAATATTGTCGTGGAGGCCGCGCAAGCACTCGCACAGGCGCATGGCCTGGGCGTGATGCACAAGGACATCAAGCCGGGGAACCTGCTGGTGGAGCAGAGCGGGAAAGAGCCGCGCCTGCTGCTGTGCGACTTCGGTAGCGGCACCATCAAGAGCCGGGAGCGCCTGGAACAGGCAGGCGTTACGGTCATGGGGTTCACCAAGACCGTGCATGACGGTTCCTCCACCAGTGGCACGCCGGCCTACATGGCGCCCGAGGTGCTCAAAGGGGGCGTGTTTTCCGAGCAGTCGGACGTCTACGCACTGGGTGTTCTGCTTTACCAGCTGGTGATCGCCGACCTGAACGAGCCGCTGGCACCGGGCTGGGAAGAGGATGTGAGCGATCCAGGGCTGCGCGCAATCATTGCGGAGGCCTGTGCCGGCAAACGGGCGCGGCGCATCCCCGGCATGGCGGAGTTTGCCCAGCGTCTGAGCGCCTGGCAGCCCGGTGTGGCGGGGGAAAAACGGCCCACGCCGCCGACCCGTCGGGAGTGGGGCTTGCGGGGTGGGTTGGCGCTCGTCACTACGCTGCTATTGATCATGGGCGGCGTCTGGTTCCTGTCCGAGGTGCAGTCCGACCCGGAGGCTTTTCCCCCAGAGCCGGGAACAGCCATCCCCGGCGCCGAGACGCCGGGCCGGGTGGCCATCCTGCCATTCGAGCTGCTGGGTCTGGACGAGCAGACAGAAACCGTCATGGGTGGTCTTCAGGATGCGTTGATCGCCGACATGGCCAATTTCGTCGGCATGCGCGTGATCCCCGGCAACAACCTTGCCGCGCTGGGGTTGGATGAGGCCCCGGCAAGCCGGATTGGTGAAGCATTGCGGGTGGAACAACTCGTACGCGGGTCGATTCAGCAGGTGGGTGAACAGCTACGCGTCAACCTGCAGCTTGTGAGTGCGGCCAGCGGGGATACCACCTGGGGCCAGGTCATTCAGGGCACCCGGAGCAAGCTCTTCGAGGTGCAGGCCGACATCGCGCAGGCGCTGGCCAATGCGCTAGGTATCGGCGCGATCGCGCCGGCGGGGGAAACGGTCGACAACGAAGCCTACGCGGCCTACCTGGCTGCACTTTCCCTGTGGAAGCAAGGGCATGGGCACGATCAGGAGATGGCAGTTGAGCTGAACCGTGCGCTGGAGCTGGCTCCGGGTTTCGTGGATGCGCACCTGCTTGCATTGCTGGCTGCCGCGCGGAACTACTGGTTTTCGACCATCACACGCAGCGAAGCCGAGACACTGATCGCCCAGCACCTGGATGCGCTGGAAAAGCAGAACACGCCGCCGTTCAAGCTGGCGACGGCCCGGGCGGTGCGTCGTTACTATCTGGATCATGAACCGGCAGGTGGGGTCGAGATTCTGGCGCCATTCCGGCGTCACCTGATCAGGAATACCGAATCGGCGCTGTTCTATGCGTACATGCTCCGGCGCATTGGCCGGTTTGACGAGGCCCTGGAAATCCTGGACCAGGTAGCTGACCGCGATCCATCGGCCATGATTCCCCTGGAAACCAAGGCTGAAGTGCTCACCTACCTGGGGCGTGGCGGGGAGGCGGTGACCCTGCTGGCGGAGGTGGGTGAACGTACTCGCGACCGCACGCATGCGCACATCAAGCTGGCCACCTTTGGCTACCTGCTGACAGGCGACCTGCGCTTTGTGCAGCGGGGGCGCGTCGTCCTGCAGCAGCAAAAGACGCAAAGCGAGGTGCAATACCACGCAGATCTCGAGATCGCACGCAAGCAGGGTGACCTCGCCGCCGTGCGGCAACTTGCACGCGGGTATTCCGGGGAGGACAAGTCCACATCGGGGCACGGTCGTATGCCCTGGGAACTGGATGTGGCGCTCGCCTTGCGCGCCGGAAATGCCCCGGCGGATGAAGTGCAGGGGTACGCCCGAACCGCGCTGGAAAAGATTCAGCGCTGGCGCGCCGAGTCTGACAGCGATGCCCGCCGGAGCATCATGGCGGTGATACTCGCGTTACTGGGCCAGTCCCGCGAAGCCGTGGCGCTCAGCGCCCAGGTCGAAGCCGAATACCCGATGGCGCGGGATTATCTGGAATCGGCTGACCGCCTGCTGGAGGCGGCGCTGGTGCATGCCTTGCTGGGCAACACACCCGAAGTGCTGGCGCGTCTGCACAAGCTGGCCAGTTCACGCTTCATAACAATGAACCTGTGCACCGTTCCGTACGAACAGACCCGGCAGGCGATCTGGGATTTGCCTGTCGCGCGTGAATTCATCTCCGCTCAGTGCACGGAGTTGTGGGAGCGCAATCGTCGGGATGTGCTGCCGCTGCTGAGCCGGTTGCCGGGGTAGGTTTGTCTCCAGAGCCCGGGCTGCACCGCAGGGGCACGAGAGCCGGGGCGGGGGCATGTCGGTGAGTTTTTCTCGCCGCGACAGCGTGGTGTTTGCGGGCAAGGTTTGGGGGAGAGCCCCAGGATGCCGGGCTACTGTGTTTGCTCCATTGCAGTC
>JBFHON010000266.1:0-4129 GCA_041593295.1 Oceanococcaceae bacterium
CCGGTTCATCACCCCGCAATTCGTGGCGGTAGGCTTCGAATCGAATGTCTGCCTCCCCCGCAAAAACAGATTCATCAAACTGCACTTCGAGGATGCCCGGCTCGGGAGTGGACTTGCTGCTGTTGTCGCTTCCGCCGCACCCCGCGAGTGCGCCCATGACAAGCGCGCACGCGAGTACGCGATCGCAGGTGTGGTGGTGCATGTCGTATTCGTCCCCAAGACTCCAGCTCTGCGGCGAGTGTGCCTGCTCGCCTGCAGCAAGGGAAGAGCTATTGCGCGGGGCGCTAACGGCGTTCGTCGTGCCCCGGGGGGCGCAGGGCCTCGAGATCGGAAACGCTGTGGAATTCCCCTTCGATGACCACGGCGCCCTGGAAGTGGGGGTTTTGCCGGGCCAGGAAAGCTTCGGCGCGGCGGGCCAGTCCCCGGCGAATGCCGCTGAACAGCAGGAGCAGGGCGATGCCATCCGAGATGAAGCCCGGCACGATCAGCAGTACCCCGGCCAGAAACACGATGACCCCGTCGAGCATGGCCACCGCGGGCAATTCGTTACGCTGCATGGCCTGCTGCATGTTGGCGAGGGTGCGAAAACCCTGGTGCTGGATCAGCCGGATGCCGGCCGCCGCGATGAGGATCAGCAGGGCAAAGGTGACCAGGCCGCCCATGGCTTCGCTGGCAGTGCTGATGCTCCAGGCCTCGGCAAACAGCCAGGCAATGAGCAGGATGAGGCGCAACGCGTGCTCCGTGAAAAGTGAACCAGTTCAGACACCATCGTGCCTGAGTTCGTTCCGCAGCGACGTCGCGGGGCGGCCCCCGCCGTCAGGCTGCCGGGGTGCGGGCGGCTTCCTCGCGTGCTGCCAGGCGGCGCCCATAGCCCACCATCAGGAACGCGCCGGTGTACATCAGCAGCCCGTAAATCGCGGAGGGGATGGCCAGTTCGACATTGCCGAGCAGTGACAGGGCCACCAGCAGGCCGATGGTGGTGTTTTTCAGGCTCATCTCGACCATGACGGTGAGGCGGTCTGCGGGGTTCAGGCCGGTGGCGGCTGCCAGCAACCAGGCGCCGGCAATGGCGGCGAGGTTCAGCAGCAGTGCCGGCAGCAGACCCACCGCAAGCCAGCTGAACAGGTTGTCCCACTGCGTGACCACGATGGCGGCGACGATGGCGATCAGCACCAGGGCCGAGAACTTGCTGATGCCCGGCTCCAGGCGCTGGGCCAGGCGGGGCTGCCATGCCCGCAGGACCATGCCCAGTGCGGTGGGGATCAGCACGATGATGCTCATGGTTGTCAGCGTTTTCAGAAACGGCAGGCGTACGACTTCACCCGCGCCGGTGTGCATCTCCAGCGCCAGGTTCAGTAATGGCGGAATGGTCAGAATGGTGAGGAAGCTGGAAATCACCGTGAGCGTGATGGACAGGGCCAGGTCGGCCTTGGCCAGGTAGCAGACCAGGTTGGAGGTAGTGCCCCCCGGGCACAGCGCAACCAGAACCAGCCCCGCCGCCAGCACACCGCTGGCCGGGCTGACCATCGAGGCCACCAGGAAACCCAGCAGTGGTACGCCGATCATCTGGCCGATGGATCCCACCAGTACGCCGCGTGGTTGCTCGACGATCCGGTGAAAGTCACGTGGCGTCAGGCTCAGCCCCATGCCAATCATGATGATGAACAGGGCAGCCGGCAGCCCGACCGAAATAAACGGACTTGATTCCACGGAATTTGTCTCCTTCTGGGGGCGGTCAGGCCGGTCGCGGAGGGTCCGGCCGGCCATGGGCAGCACGCTGTGCGTGCGCCGCGGGCCCCATCATAGAGGAGATGCCAGCCGCCCTGTCGGCGGGGCGGGTGGGATGGCAGGCCGGCGTTGCGCTAGTCTGGAGCCGGGGAGACTGGCCCCGTGAGGAGAGTACGACCGTGTCATCGCAATCACCCCGCCCCGGTACTTCGTCCGCTGTGGTGCTGCCCAGCCGGATCTTCGGGATTGTCGCCTCGGTCGTGATGATCGCGACCATGGTCTTCATTGCCTGGGCATTGATCACGGGGCCGCAGACTCCGCCTGACCGCCCGGAACCTGCGGCAGCTCCGGCTTCCGAAGCACTCCCGGTCGCCACGGTACAGGTCACCCCGGCAGCGGTCCCTGCGGCGCCACCACCCACGGCGGCAGCCGGGCTGTATGCCGGCGCGCTGGCGACCCGGGACCGGCTGGAGCAGGCCCTGACCGCAGAGTTCGGGGCTGATCTACCGCGCTACGCAGAAATCGTCAGGAACCCGCCACCGCCAACGCCGATGGGTGGCAGCGTTCCGGTCGTCGAAAGCACCCACGATACCGTGTTCATCGAAATCCCCGGGCCGGTGCTGGAGAAACTGCTGCAGCACTGGGGCGCGACAGTGGCGGTGAACACGCTGGTGAACGGCTGGCGCGAAATCTATCTGCCCACACCGGACAACGCGGCGCGGCGCGAGCAGCTGGCACGCGATATTGCCGCTGCCATGCAGAGGCCGGTCAGCATTCCTGTCGGAACCGACCGTTTGCTGCTGGGTGCCGCCGGCCGCTAGTCGGGGCCCCGTTCCGCCCCGGGGTGGCATACCATCCGCGCCAGAGCCGGTGCGGCCCGGCTTCCGGCCGAGGCTGCAACCGACACCCCCTGAAACGAGAGAGCTCCATGTCCACCTCCCCTGTGAAGTACACGCTGAAAGACGGCGTGGCGACCATTCAGATTGACGATGGCAAGCGTAACGCCTTGTCGGTTCCGGTTTTTCAGCAGATCTACCAGGCGCTGGACCGGGCCGAGGCTGACGGGGCCGCGGTGATACTGACGGGGCATGCCGATGTGTTTTCGGCAGGCTTCGACCTGAAGACGATGAAGTCCGGCGGGCTGAATGCCTTGCGCATGTTGCGTCTGGGCTATGCCCTGACCGCCCGGGTGATGGCCTACCCCTACCCGGTCATTACCGCCTGCAACGGTCACGTGCTGGCGATGGGTGTGTTCCTGATGCTGTCCACGGACTATGTGATCGGGCGTCATGGTGGTTTCAAGGTGTCCGCCAATGAGGTGGCGCTGGGGCTGACGATGCCGCGGGTGGCTGCGGCCATGCTGCGACACCGGCTGACCCCGGCAGCCTACGACCGCGCGGTAGGGCTGGCCGAGTACTTCCCGATGGAACAGGCCGCCGAGGCCGGCTTCTTTGACGAACTGGTGGAGGATGGGCCGGCAGTCATCGCCCGGGCCGAGCAATGTGCGCGGCAGTTTCTCGAGCTGGACATGGGTGCGCATGCCCGGTCCAAGCGCCGCATTCGTGGTCCGCTGATCCGCTACATTCGTCGCAGCATTCCGCTTGATCTGGTTGACGCGGCGATGATGGGGCTGCGCGGAACCAAGCCACGCAGCCGCCGCTGACGGCGGGGATCCAACCCTTCCTCGACGGTTGAGTGGTGTGCTACGGTCGTCCACTGGTTTCCATGCAGCGGGCGCAAGTCAGGCTGTATCGAGCATGCTAGATGAACCGACTTCGCCGCCAACGGGGCTTTACGCTGCTCGAGCTGATGGTCGCGCTGTTTGTTCTTGGCATTATTCTCGCCATCGCGATCCCGTCCTATGTGTCATATCTGGGTCGGACCAAGATCGCCGCCGGCTACAGCCTCACCAGCGAACCCCGGCGACGCATCGAAGAAATCTGGAACATTGACGGCAAGTTGCCCCAGACCAGCGAAGAGGCCGGGTATGAGCCCATCGAGCCGGATTCGATGCCCTATGTCGAACGCGTGGAAATTGTCGGTGGTGCCATCGAGGTCGAATACACGGGGTCGCGGCTGCTGCGCAATGGCCTGCTGGTGGTTTCACCGCAGGTCTCCGGGGTGACGCTGACCTGGACCTGCCTGTCGCCGAACCTGCCGTTGAACCTGTTGCCCAAGGGGTGTCGCTGACATGAGCCGGATTTCACTGCAGCCAGAGCCGCCCAGACCCCACGACATCCGGGCCATTCAGCCCGAGTTCTACCTGCAGGTGCTGCAGCGCATCTGCATTGCCAACTTTGCTGCCCTGGCGCTGGTGCTGGTAGTCAGCGGGCTGTTCTTTGCCACGCCGGGCCTGTGGTGGAGCCCGCAGGGGCCACTGGGCGCGATGTTCGTGCTCATC
>JBFHON010000267.1:0-4100 GCA_041593295.1 Oceanococcaceae bacterium
ACCCCTGCCCGGACATCAGCTCATCCTCGCCGACCGGCCCCAAGCGCCCCCGAGCAGTATTCCGCACGGCACATGGCCGGGAGGACCCGCAACCATGCTTGGTGACTATGTCCCCTTGTTGAGCGCACTCGTAGGCACCGGTCTGGTTGTTGGTGGCGGTGTCTGGGCACGGCGTCTGCGACAACGGCGTCATGCTGCTCCCGCCTCATCCGGCACGGCACCGTCGATTGCAAAACTGGAGCAGTCCAGCGAGGGGTATCTGTGGCTGGATGCGCAAAAATGCGTGCGCTACATCAACCCCGCAGCGCAAAAACTGCTGGGGCCCGGTAACCGCAACCTGGTTGGCACTCCGGTCCAGCAGCTGCTGCCCGAACTCACGACACCGCATGCCGAACCGGACCTGCGCCAGCAAGCTACGCAGGCATATGGCGAGCAGGATCCCGCGTGGCAGAAATCCGCCGTCATCCATGCAGCCATTGTCTATGCGGACCCGTCCTCGAACGAGCACAGCATCCTCATTCAACTGCGCCCCTCGAACCCCGGGACCGTATCGACCGCCAACATGTCGCCGCGTCCGCACTCGCGCTCGTCCCTGCACCACCGCCAGAGCGTGCTCGAACGGCTGCGCGATGCGGCCGCCATTGCCAACACCCGCCACCGCCGCATCGCGGTCGTCGTCATCGACCTGGACCAGTTCCAGCGGATCAATGAAAGCCTGGGACATGCCGTGGGCGACCAGGTGCTGGACGTGATGGCTGCCCGGCTCGCCACCCATGTCCCGGAGCCCCATGTCCTGGGCCGGCTGGGCTCGGACGAATTTGTGGCGATCCTGCTCGACCCGCCCGAGGAAGAAGCCTGCATCAAGCAGATTCGCCAGCTGCAAGCGACATTGGCCACACCGATTCAGACGCCGGAGCAGGAAGTCGTAGTCACCGCCAGTATTGGTATGAGCATGAGCAACGGGCCGGTCCAGTCGGCAGACGGCCTGTTGCAACAGGCCGATATCGCCGTCCATCGGGCCAAAAAGGCCGGCCGCAGCCAACTGGTGCTGCACAGCGATGACACACCTTCGGTCGCCGACAACGAATTGCAGACCGAACTGGCCTTGCGCAGCGCCCTGCTAAACGAGGAGGTCTGGCTGGCCTACCAGCCCCAGGTGGACATGCGAACCGAGGAGATCATCGGCTGTGAAGCCCTGATCCGCTGGGACCACCCCACGCTGGGACAGGTGCCCCCGGACCTGTTCATCCCGGTCGCGGAATCCTCCGGGCTGATTGCCTCACTGGGCCGCTGGGTGCTGCAAACCGCCTGCCATGATGCCCGGCGCATGCTGGAATACGCCCACCCGGATTTCCTGATGTCGGTCAATGTTTCCGCCCAGCAGTTTCTGGCCGGCACCATCGTCGAGGATGTGCGTGCAGCCCTGGCCACGTCCTCGCTGCCGCCTCAGTGTCTGGAACTGGAGATCACCGAAAGTCTGCTGATCCATGACCATGAACAGACCAGCCAGGCTCTGCACACCCTGCGCGAACTCGGGGTCCGCATTGCGATTGATGACTTCGGCACCGGCTATTCCAGCCTGGCCTACCTGCTGCGCTATCCGGTCGACAAGCTGAAGATCGATCGCAGTTTCATCGAGCACCTGGGCACCAGCAAACATGACGCCACACTCACCAGCGCCATCATCGCCATGGCACATCAGCTGGAAATGACCGTGGTTGCAGAAGGTGTGGAGCAGACCGACCAGGGTCAGTTTCTCAGCCAGCACGCATGCGACAT
This sequence comes from Oceanococcaceae bacterium, assembly GCA_041593295.1. Taxonomy (GTDB): domain Bacteria; phylum Pseudomonadota; class Gammaproteobacteria; order Nevskiales; family Oceanococcaceae; genus MS8. Next base: position 1,780 of record JBFHON010000267.1, read on the forward strand.
CGCTCAGGGTTATCTCTATGGCCGGGCGGTTCCCGCCGACCGCTTCCTGCAGCAGATCAAACAGCAGGAAAGCCAGCGCAGCGCGCCAACGGCTTGAAGGGAAAAACGCTCCCGCAGCAGGCCGGTTGGATGGCGATGCACAAGCACATCGCCCGGCAGACAGCTAGTCGCTGACGAACTCGGCGCCGCCGCCAGCCTTCTTGGCGGCATACATGGCGGCATCTGCCTGCTCCACCAGAGTGGATACCGGCACGCCATTGGCTTCACGCCAGGCCACACCCACGCTGCCGCCACCGGCAAAGATTTCGCTCCCGGCGCGGTCGCAGACCGCCTCGTTCAATCCGACGACAACCCGTTGCACGAGATCCCGCAGGTCCTCACCGCGGGGCGGTGGCAGCAGCACGATGGCGAACTCGTCACCACCCAGCCGATAGACCACATCGCTGCCGCGGACAATCGCCCGCAAGCGCGCCGAAATGACACGCAGCACCTCATCCCCGGCAGCATGACCGCGGATGTCATTGACTTCCTTGAAGCCATCGAGGTCCAGGTAAACCAGTGCCAGCGCGGGGCGATTTTCACCGGCATCCAGTTCGGCTACCGCGTCGTCAAAGGCCCGACGGTTGAACACACCGGTCAGCCCATCCGTCAACGCCTGCTCCTGCAGCCTGGCATTGTTTTCGCGCTTGGCGTCTTCACGCCGGGCCGCAGCAAAGGCCCCATCCAGTGCCGAGATCAATGCGGTTTCGTTGACCTGCGCCTTGGGCAGATAATCGGAGGCACCCCACTTCATGGCCTTGACCGCCGTGGTTTCGTCACCGGACCCGGTGAGCACAATGGCGGGCAAGGTGGAGTAAGTATCGATGCCACGCAGTTCCTGCAGCACTTCCAGCCCGGTGCCGTCTGGCAGGCGGTTATCAAGCACGATGCAGTCAAAGGAACCGGGTTGCAGCGCCTGCCGAAACTCGCCGGCACTGGGAAAAACCTGTACCTGTGCGTCCGGCAGCGCCTGCTGAATCATCTTGCGGAACAGGTACTGATCAGCCGCAGAGTCTTCCACCAAGGCGATACGAGGGCTCGCTAACATTCCATGCTCCAGATCTGAACAGCGTGACCACGATGCCACACTGCGTGTTTGGTATACCAATACTCTCCCCAGCAACAATCGTGCACCCAGCCCTCTTTCAGCCGTAAATTCTCGAAATAGCGAGGTTTTTTGTACCGGCGCTGGCGCAAACAATGCCGGACGGCGGGAACTTGCGACCTTCGCAGGAAGAACTGGCACGAGGTTTGCTAAGCCCGTTTCACCCTGCCAAGGGAGCCAGGCGCAACAACAACCATAATGATACGCCTGCGCTTGAACACACTCGCCCGCGCCACCCCTACGGGGTCGCGCGGGCATTTTTTTGGTGCTTGCCTCCGGGTCATTGAGGGCCCCGTGGGGCTCCAGCAGCGCGATGAACGCTCACCGCCGCATCGCGAGCCCCCAGGCAGCGGACACCTTGCCACCGGAAGGGCTCCGCCCACCGAACAAATGCGCTCACGTACGATAGGGCCATGCCGCGTTGGGCCGCAACGCACACACCCGCATTTCAGCAAGGATTGATCATGGATGTAAGAGCTGCCGTCGCCTTCGAGGCCGGAAAACCATTGCAGATTGAGACCGTTCAACTCGATGGACCGCGCGAGGGGGAAGTGCTGGTCGAGATCAAGGCCACGGGCATCTGCCATACCGACCAGTTCACGCTCTCCGGTGCCGACCCCGAAGGGGCATTTCCCGCGATTCTGGGCCATGAAGGTGCGGGCGTCGTCGTTGACGTTGGCCCGGGCGTAAAGTCATTGAAGCCCGGCGACCATGTCATACCGCTCTACACCCCCGAATGCCGGGAGTGCGAGTACTGCACCTCGCAGAAGACCAACCTCTGCCAGAAAATCCGCACCACCCAAGGTCAGGGCGTGATGCCCGATGGCAGCAGCCGGTTTTCCCTCGATGGAAAGCCGATCCTGCACTACATGGGCTGCTCCACCTTTGCCAACTACACGGTCATGCCGGAGATCTCGCTGGCCAAGGTGCGCGAAGATGCCCCCTTCGACAAGATCTGCTACATCGGCTGCGGTGTCACCACCGGCATCGGTGCCGTGCTGTTCACGGCCAAGGTGGAAGCCGGCGCCAACTGCGTGGTATTCGGCCTTGGCGGCATCGGCCTCAACGTCATCCAGGGGCTGAAAATGGTCGGCGCCAACAAGATCATCGGTGTGGACCTGAACCCGGAACGGGAATCCATGGCCCGCCGCTTCGGCATGACCGAGTTCGTGAACCC
>JBFHON010000268.1:0-4059 GCA_041593295.1 Oceanococcaceae bacterium
GAGCCGCAGGGCGAGGTGGTGCGGATGTGGGAGGCCATCGAAACCTACATGGAGCGCAAGCAGCCGCTGTGCATCATCGCCGGGGCCGACTACGGGCAGGGCTCGTCGCGTGACTGGGCGGCCAAGGGTGTGCGACTGGCGGGTGTCGAGGCGATTGTCGCCGAGGGCTTCGAGCGCATTCACCGCACCAACCTGATCGGGATGGGCACCTTGCCGCTGGAGTTTCTGCCCGGAACCACCCGCGAGACGCTGGGTATCGATGGCACCGAAACCTTCGATGTCGTGGGTGAGCGCACGCCGCGCGCAACCCTGACCCTGGTGATTCACCGGCGCGACGGCGAAACCGTCGAGGTGCCGGTGACCTGCCGCCTGGATACGGCCGAGGAAGCCTCCATCTACGAGGCCGGCGGGGTGCTGCAGCGCTTCGCCCAGGACTTCCTCGAGTCGGAGGCTGCCTGAGGTGCAGGTCCCACTGGCCTTAGCCCCTTCAATCACTCTGCGCCAACCGGCGCAGCTCCGCGGATGATCCACGCCATGAACTCCTTTCCCCCACAAATTCCGATTCCTGCCACCTACATGCGCGGTGGCACCTCCAAAGGGGTGTTCTTCAAGCTCACCGATCTGCCCGAAGCCGCCCAGGTACCGGGCGCCGTGCGCGACAAGCTGCTGTTGCGGGTGATCGGTAGCCCGGATCCTTACGGCAAGCAGACCGATGGCATGGGGGGCGCGACATCGAGCACCTCGAAAACCGTGATCCTGGCCAGAAGCGAGCAACCAGAACACGATGTGGATTACCTGTTCGGGCAGGTTTCCATCGACAAACCGTTCGTGGACTGGAGCGGCAACTGCGGCAACCTGACCGCTGCGGTGGGTTCGTTCGCAATCAGCAACGGCCTGGTGGATGCGGCGCGCATTCCTGAAAACGGGATCTGCACGGTGCGTATCTGGCAGAAGAATATCGGCAAGACCATCATTGCCCGGGTGCCGATCAGCGACGGCGCCGTGCAGGAAACCGGCGATTTCGAGCTGGATGGCGTCACCTTCCCGGCTGCCGAAGTTCAGATCGAGTTCATGGACCCGGCCGATGGCGAGGGCGCGATGTTCCCTACCGGCAATCTGGTGGATGCGCTCGAGGTGCCCGGTGTCGGCACGCTACAGGCCACGCTGATCAACGCCGGAATCCCCACCATCTTCATCAATGCTGCGGCAGTGAACTACACCGGCACCGAGTTGCAGGATGCGATCAACAATGACGACGCTGCGCTGGCCATGTTCGAGACCATTCGTGCCCATGGCGCGGTGAAAATGGGCTTGATCGCGGATGTTGCCGAAGCGGCGGCGCGTCAGCACACACCCAAGGTTGCGTTCGTGGCGCCGCCCGCGGCCTATGAGGCATCCAGCGGCAAGCCGATCAGCGCCGATGATATCGACCTGCTGGTGCGGGCTCTGTCGATGGGCAAGCTGCACCACGCGATGATGGGAACGGCAGCGGTAGCCATTGGCACCGCGGCGGCCATCCCGGGGACGCTGGTCAACCTGGCTGCCGGGGGCGGCCCGCGTGAAGCCGTGCGCTTCGGGCATCCTTCCGGAACCTTGCGCGTCGGCGCGGAAGCCAGGCAAGTGAACGGCCAGTGGACCGCGACCAAGGCCATCATGAGCCGCAGTGCCCGGGTTCTGATGCGTGGCAGCGTGTACATCCCGGGCGCGGCACTCGCCGAATAGACCCAGTCTGCTGAGGCCGCCGCCGGGGGTTCCGGGCGGCGGCTGCAGGTGGGGGCAGTCCCCCCGGGGCGTGTCAGCCGCCGAACAGCTTGTCGAAGGCCTTGTTCAGCAGCTTGTCCACGGCCTTGTCGCTGGCTTCATCCACCTCGTCGTCAGCGCGCTGCTCGATGCGCTTCTGCTGGCGCCCGGCTTTCTCGTCGAGGTACTCGCCGGCCGCTGCGTCCTGGCTGCTGGCCGGCTTCTTGCCGCCCATCAGGCTGGAGAAGTCCGGCATGGCCATCGGCTCGGCGGGCAGGTCAAAGCGGGCGCTTGCAACCGGGGTGCCGGTGATCTGCGTGACCTGCATGTCGGAGCCAAAACGCAGCATGCCGCGCCCGCGCTGCTTGAGTTCGGCGATCATGCGCTCGGCCGCGGCAATGCCCTCGGCGTCATTGCCCAGCAAGGCCAGGGTGAACCCGTGCAGCGCATCGCGCAGCTCGCGCACCCGGGCATCGCCGGACAGGACCAGGTCGGTTTCCCGCTCCTTGCCTTCGCTATCGACAAAGCGCATCGCCCAGACTTCACCGCTGATGCCGGCCACCGTTTCGGTCTGTCCGGTTTTTTTCAGCGAGATGACCTTGCTGGGGTTGGGCCCCCTGGGGGCATTGGCCCCAAAGGTGCTCAGCATGTTGCCGGCGTCGATGACGGTTTCCTGGCCTTTGGCGCCCTGCACCATGTACAGCTTGCCATCGCGTTTGAGCAGGTAGCCCTGCGCGTCTGTCGCCATGCGCAGCTTGTCTGCGCCGCGATATTCCAGCGTGCTCGGGCGGGAGCTGCCCTTGTTCGTGATGGTCGCGGTGCCGGCGTGTGCCACGCTGGTGCCCACCAGCATGGTGGCCAATAAAAATAGGGCTTGTTGCATTGCTCACTCCATTGATGCCGGCGACCCGGAAACGTTCGCCGTATTCCTTAGTACGGTTTCCGCATCCAAAGCGGACATCCCGTGTGCGTTTCCCTCCCGCGAAGTCCAGCTTCGTGTTTTTCTGCAGCGTGCGTCAAGACCCGTGAGCGTGCGGGTGCGGGGCCGTCCTGTCCGGCTGAGTGCGCCGCAGGCTGCGCAAAAAAAAAGCCGGGCGGGAGAGTGACTCCGGTCCGGCTCTGCCTGTGCAGCCGGCAACTAGAAGGTGTAGTGCAGCTCGATGGACGCGCTGTCGCGGTCGCGACGGACGTTATGCACCGTTCCGCCGAGGCCGTAGTACTGCACCTTGGCGCTCCAGTGTTCGCCGAGGAAGGCTTCGGTGCCGATTTGCCATTCGGTACGGCCTTCGAGGAAGTTCGACATCGGGCCCGGGGCGTAGCCTTCGACGTCGTGGGACCAGCTCAGGAACGGCTTGAAGTTCAGCCCGAAGATGACATCGTTGTACTCAAGGAAGCTGAGAATGCGGTAGCCCCAGCTGAATTCGGTTACGAATGCGTCGGTTTGCTGGGTGGGGTTGAAGCTGTTGGGGTCCGGCTGACCATCGGCCTGGCCGGTGCCGTCGGCTCCGGGGGAAGAGTGCGTACGGCTGGGGCTGGCCACATCGAACTGCACCTGCTCCAGGGCCGGCATGTCGACGATATGGGTGAAGCCACCTTCAATCAGCGTGATGATCTGCTCGGTGCCGATCAGCCGCGAGATCGGATGCGAGCTGCCCAGGATCCGGACCCCGGTCAGTGCGAACTGGCCGACCTTCAGGCGCTCGAAGCCCGGGATGTAGTAATTGGCCCCGCGTGCCGCAATGTTGGCGTCAACGTCGCCATTGCCACGGTAGATCGACTCAATGTAGTCGGGGACGGCACTGCGGGCGCCCGGCACCGTGAAGGGCAGGTCCACGTCCCCGCCGGTCAGCGCGGCGGTCAGGGTGCCGACCAGGTTGTCGACGGGGGCGCCCAGTTCACCGACCAGATCGCCCAGTCCAATCAGGTCACCTACCGTTTCGATGCCGATGACCGTGTTCTCACTGGCGAAAGCCGGTTGCAGTGCGGCGAAAAACACGTCGGTCACGTGAACCTGGACCGGCAGGTTGGGACGGAAGGAGTACTCGCCGGCGACCGACCAGGAGCCGATGTTGGTATTGAAACTCAGGCCAAACATCTGGATGTCTTCAGGGTAGTCCAGCAGGACCTGTGCGGTGTCAAAGGGCAGGCAGTCATTGCCGGCCAGCTGGCAGGTCAGCAGGATGTCCACGGCCGAGTCGGTGGGGGCGTTGTCGCGCATCGGGGTGCGGTCCGTGGCCTTGAACGACAGGTAGGGGTAACGGCTGTGGTAATTCATGTAGTAGAAGCCGAATTCCGTGCCGTTGTTGAAATCGGCCGCGA
>JBFHON010000269.1:0-4044 GCA_041593295.1 Oceanococcaceae bacterium
CGTCAGCCACGAGTGGAGCCACGCCTACACCGAGTACACCCACGGCCTGATCTACCAGTACCAGTCCGGCGCACTGAACGAAGCCTATTCCGACATCTTTGGCGAAACCTACGACCTGGTGAATGGCCTCGAAGGCCCGCTCGGCGTCACGCTGACCGAAGGCGAGTATTACGAAAACGGCGGCAGCCGCTGGGTGCTTGGTGAGGACCTCACCGATGTCGCCGCGTCCCTGCTTCTGCGCGACATGTGGGATCCGGATGGCTTCCCCTCACCGTCCCCGGGCAGCGTCATCACCTCGTCGAACTACTTCTGTGGCTCCAGCGATGGTGGCGGCGTGCACACGAACTCCGGCGTTCCCAACCATGCCTACGCCATGCTGGTGGACGGCAAGGAATTCAACGGCGTTGATATCCCCGCCATCGGCATGACGCGTGCGGCCCACATCTACTTCCACGCGATGACCAACTACCAGGTGCCGTCGACCAACTTCGCGCAACACGCCGACGCCCTGGCCCAGTCCTGCCTGGACCTGATGGGTGTGCCGCTGAATGACGTACTCGGCAACGCCTCTCCGGATGTCATCACCAGCGAAACCTGCGCTGCTGTCGAGGCGGCCATGCTGGCCACGGAAATGCGTGAGAGCCCGGTCGAAAAATGTGGCTATCAGCCGCTGCTGCAGCCGGAAGCCAGCACACCGGCAGTGTGTGCAGACGGCCAGTCGGAAGTGGTGGATTTCACCGAAGGCTTTGACGGAACCAGCATCCCGGCCGACTGGACAACCTTTGACAACATCACGGGTGACACCCACGAAGACGGCGTGACCTGGCTGATCAGCGACGAACTGCCCAACAGCCACGCCGGTGGCCGCGCCGCGTTCATCGCCAACACTTTCGGCGGCAGCTGCACACCCGGTGGCGACATTTCCGCCAGCTTCCAGCTCGACTCCCCGGAAATCACCGTGGCGGACGATGCCTCCACGCTGTCGATCAATCACCTGATGCAGTCCGAGTTCGCCTACGACGGCGGCAACCTCAAGTACAGCCTGAATGGCTCTGACTACGCCGTGGTTCCTGCCGAGGCCTTCAGCTTCAATGCCTACAACACGACCCTGGAAACCGGCTCGGGTGCGATCCCTGACCCCGTCGGCCTGTTCAGCGGCGGCAACACCAGCCCCATCGCCGGTGAAGCCGCCTGGTCCGGCTCGGACGAAGGCGCCTCCAGCAGCGACTGGGGCACCAGCCTGGTCAACCTCAGTGCGCTGGGTGCGGCAACAGGCGACAAGATCAGCTTCCGCTTCGAGTTCGGCCAGGACGGCTGCAACGGCAACCTGGGCTGGTTCGTGGATCAGGTCACGGTCAGCCACTGTGCTGCCGGCTCGCGCAACGAACCTGCCGACACGACCGCAGATGGCCGCAGTCTGACCAGCCGCGGTGGCGCGCTGGGCTTCTTGCTGCTGCTCCCCCTGATGCTTGTTGGCCTGCGTCGCAAACTCCGCTAGCCCACGCCACAGGCACCATGAAAAACGCCCGCTTGATGCGGGCGTTTTTTTTGCACGGCACTTTGGAGCCTGCCGGCTGTGGAGGGCGTTATCGGGCGCTGTAGTCCCGGTACCAGGCAATAAACCGCCGCACCCCCTCACCGACCGACACCCGGGGCCGGTAACCCACAGCCGCTTCCAGCGCCGTCACATCGGCATAGGTATCCGGCACGTCACCCGGCTGCAGTGGCAGCAACTCCAGCTTCGCCGTCTTGCCGAGCTCCTGTTGCAGCGCGTCGATGAAGTCCATCAGCTTGACCGGCTCATGGCAGCCGATGTTGAAGATTCTCCAGGGCGCCGCGCTGCTTGCCGGGTCCGGTCGATTGCTGTCCCAGTCGGGGTTCGGTGTAGCTGGCTGATCCGACGCCCGGACGATGCCATCCACAATGTCATCGATATAGGTGAAATCCCGGCTGTGATTCCCGTGGTTGAAAACCTTCAAGGTCCCGCCCTCACAGATGGTGCGGGCAAAGATCATCGGTGCCATGTCCGGGCGCCCCCACGGGCCATATACGGTAAAGAACCGTAACCCGGTCGTCGGCAGCCCGTAGAGGTGGCTGTAGCTATGGGCCATCAATTCGTTGGCGCGCTTGGTCGCCGCATAGAACTGCATGGGGTGGTTGGCGCTCTCATGCTCGGAAAACGGCATGTGCGTATTGGCACCGTAGGCGCTGCTGGTGCTGGCATAGGTCAGGTGGGGTGTTTGCGCCGCCCGACAGGCTTCGAGAATGTTGGTAAAACCCACAATATTGCTGTGCACATAGGCACGCGGGTTTTCCAGCGAATAGCGGACACCGGCCTGTGCGGCCAGATGAATGACCCGGTCAAACGGGAACCGGTCAAACAGCGCATCCACCGCAGTCTCATCCGCCAGGTCCTCACGCACCGAGTGATACTGCGCCCCCTGCGCTCCGGCGAAGGCCTCCAGATCGTCCAGCCGGGCTTCCTTGAGCGCGACATCGTAGTAGTCGTTGACGACATCAATACCCACGACCCGGTCGCCACGGGCCAGCAGCGCTCTGGCCACGTGATAACCAATGAACCCGGCGTGACCGGTGACCAGTACTGTCTGCGGCATCTAAGTCTCCTGACAAACGCGCGCCGGCCAATGCCGGGCGTAACGGGGCAAGCAGGCGGGCACGCCACCAAGCCCCGGAAACAAAAACGCCCGCATGAAGCGGGCGTTCCGAAAACTCGGGGTCGGTGCCTTACTTGGCCTTGTGACCCAGCTTTTCCTTGATGCGGGCCGACTTGCCACGACGCTCGCGCAGGAAGTACAGCTTGGCGCGACGGACCTTGCCGCGGCGCTTGACTTCAATCGAGTCGACCAGCGGGCTGTAGGTCTGGAACGTGCGCTCCACGCCTTCGCCGTGCGAAATCTTGCGAACGGTAAAGGCCGAGTTCAGGCCACGGTTGCGCTTGCCGATGACAACGCCTTCATACGCCTGCAGACGCTCACGTTCGCCTTCTTTCACTTTAACCTGGACGACAACAGTGTCTCCGGGAGCAAAGTCCGGGATCTGCTTTTGCATTTGTTCGGCTTCAATGGCCTGGACCAACGCGTGCATTTTCAACTCTCAGTTTCTAGGAACGCCCGCAAAAGCGCGCGATCATCAGCGGATAAGGAAATTTCATCGAGCAAATCTGGCCTGCGAAGAAAGGTTCTTCCCAGAGCCTGCTGACGACGCCAGCGGGCGATTTGCGCATGGTTGCCCGACATCAGAACGGAAGGAACAGACTGCCCCATCCACTCGGAAGGCCGCGTATATTGCGGGAATTCGAGCGTTTCGTCAACAAAGCTTTCGAATTTTAAAGCATCTTGCGCACCGAGTACACCGGGGATCAGGCGTGCGCACGCATCCACAATGCACAGCGCCGGCAACTCAGCGCCCGAGAGGATGAAATCGCCGAGTGAAAACTCGATATCGACCAGCGACTGGTGGGCCCGCTCATCCATCCCTTCATAGCGCCCGCAGATGATGATCGCCCCACCCCGCGCAGCCAGCGCTTCGGCCGCTGCCTGGTTGAAGCGCTCACCCTGTGGCGTCAATGCCACCACCGGTCGCCCGGCGTGAACGCCGGCTTGCTCTACGGCCCTGGCAACGGGCTCGGCCTGTAACAACATGCCGGCGCCACCGCCGTAAGGAACATCATCCGGCCGCCGGCTCGGACCGGCGTGCTCGCGAAGATCGATCGCCCGCAGATCCAGCTTGCGACGACGACAGGCATCACCGGTGACCCCAAGCCTGCCAAATTCCGCCACCACGCCGGGAAACAGCGTGATGAGGTCAAAGCGCATCTTCAGCCGTCCAGGTGAGGTGCACCTCGCCGGCGTCTACATCGGCGCTGCTGACGATAGGGCCACGCACAAACGGAACCAGCAACCCCTGGTCGCCAATTTCCATCACGGCCTGCACCGTGTTGTCGAGCACTCGCGTGACCGTGCCGAACTCATGCCCGTCCGCGCCGATGACTCGCAGCCCCACCAGATCGGCAAGATAAATCTC
>JBFHON010000270.1:0-4043 GCA_041593295.1 Oceanococcaceae bacterium
AGGAGACGAGTGAGTGCCCGAGCACCGACGCCGGGGGGTTGGCCGTGTCCGGCGGGTAGAGCCCGTTGAGCGGGTTCAGCGGGGCGGTGAAGGTGAACTCGTAGGGCGGCACTGTCCGCAGGTTCGGGTACAGCGGGCGGCGGTCCCGGGAGGTGGTGGTCAGCCGGGATTCCGGTGTGGTCGACTCCAGCTTGGCCCGCAATCGATACGAGGCCGTGCTGACGTTCTCGGCGCGGACCACGATGGTCCATTCTCCGGCGACCGGGTTTTCCGCGATGGCTTCGGAGTTGAACTGGTTCGCGGTGGTGTCGGAGGCGATGAGGGTGCCGTCCGGCGCATACAGTTCCACCGCGAAGGTGTCCGTGCGTTCGGGGGTCGCAATGCCGACCCGGAACCGGGCTCCGCCGTCACTGAGCATGACCGTGTATTCCTCGCATCCGGCATCCGTGCAGGAGGCCGTGCTGGCGACGGCGCCATCGAAGGTGCGGGACTGGTGCCAGAAATAGGCTTCGTCCAGTTCCATGATGGCGTCGTCGGCCTTGGTGGTTTCGACCCGCTGCGCGTAGTCGGACCGGGTCGACTTGGGGCTGTCGCCATGGTCAGTGGCATCACCATGGGCCGCGGAGGATAGAGGAAGCAGCAGGCCGGCAGCGAGCAAGGCGCCACCCACGGGAATCACCGTGGCGTGAGGTTTGCGTTTGGTCATGTTGTGTTCTCCAGCGGCGCAGGCCACTTTGTGCTGGACGGCGCTTCGTTGGCGCTGTCGCTTTATGGTGCGGAATGCACCGAAACAGGGATTTCCCGCCCCGTCACCGGTTTGATGGCAGGTGCGGAGCAACCCGCCACGACACCGTTCTGGGCCGGGCGGTGGTAGGCGGCGACCGCAGCATCCGCCGGGCACTCAACCGGTTGCGGCAGGCTTCTGCGTGGTGTTTCGCGTAGCTCGATGACCCGGTTGTAGCTTTCCGGGCTCTGCGCGCTGGTGGTGCCCAATACAGGGCCGCTGCCAAGCAGGAGAGCGGGGAGGGCGAGCAGTAGATTTCTTTTCATGACGGTAATGCTGTGCATGCGATGATGGACGCATGGGATTCATGACAGGTGGCACTAGCAAGCCACATGCCAAAGGTCGAATCCGGTGCGCGAGGAGTGGCATGCTAATTGCGATTCGGCCCTGCAGGGGGCGCAGGACCGCGCTTCATATTTATTTGCGGGGATCTGTGTGCCCGCGTCGACAGCAAACCAGGAGAACTCCACCGTTATGGCGATATCCGCAGCCTTGACCCACATGACGGAATACCGTTACGACAAGGCGATCCAGCTGGGGCCTCAGGTGATTCGACTGCGGCCGGCACCACACGCCCGCACACCTGTGACCGCCTATACCCTGACGGTGGACCCGCAACCGCACTTCCTGAACTGGTTGCAGGACCCGTTCGGGAACTGGATGGCCCGCGCCGTTTTTCCTGAGAAGGTGCGCGAGTTCCGGGTCACCGTGGATCTGGTCGCCCGCATGGAGGTGTTCAACCCCTTCGACTTCTTTCTGGAAGACGCTGCCGAAACCGTTCCTTTTGAATATGCCGGTGATCTGGCCGAAGAACTCGCGCCGTTTCTCAAGGTGGAAAAAGCCGGTGAGCGCCTGCAGGCGCTGATCGAGCAATGCCGTCCGAAGGGCGAGCGCACCATCGATTTCCTGGTCGGCATCAACCAGATTCTGGAACAGCGGGTGGGCTACACCATCCGCATGGAGCCCGGCGTTCAGGAGCCGGAGGAAACCCTCAAGCTGGCCACCGGCTCCTGCCGGGATTCGGCCTGGCTGATGGTGCAACTGATGCGCCATCTTGGCTATGCGGCCCGCTTCGTGTCGGGTTACCTGATTCAGCTCAAGGCGGACCAGGAAGCACTGGACGGCCCCAGCGGCACCGACAAGGATTTCACCGACCTGCATGCCTGGTGCGAGGTGTACTGCCCGGGTGCCGGCTGGGTCGGGCTGGATCCCACCTCCGGTCTGTTTGCCGGGGAGGGGCACATTCCGCTGGCGGCGACGCCGTCGCCCATCGGAGCCGCACCCATCAGCGGTGGCCTGGAGCCCTGCGAGGTGGAGTTCGGGCACCACATGGAGGTCAGCCGCCTGCATGAAACGCCGCGGGTGACCAAACCCTATTCGGAGGAACAGTGGGCCGCCGTGGATCAGCTCGGCCACGTGGTGGACGAGCGGATTGCCGAACGCGACATGCGCCTGACCATGGGCGGCGAGCCGACCTTTGTCGCGCTGGATGACCCACAGAGCGATGAATGGAACACCGCTGCCGTGGGGCCGACCAAGCAGGCCCGTGCCTCGGAGCTGGCGGTGCGCCTGCAGAAACGCTTCGCACCCCGGGGGCTGATCACCTACGGGCAGGGCAAGTGGTACCCGGGCGAGTCACTCCCGCGCTGGGCGTACAGCATCTTCTGGCGGGCCGATGACGAGCCGGTGTGGAAGAACATGGCCCCGCTGCACCTGCACGAAAAAGGCGAGCGCCTGCCCATTCAGGCTGCGGAGCGTTTGATGCGGGGCATCACCCGGCGTCTGAAGATACCGGAGAACTGCCTGGTTCCTGCCTACGAGGACCCGTTGCATTTTCTGGGCGAGGAAGCCGCGCTACCGCCCGGCGCGGATGTGACCGACCCCCAGTTCAACGACCCGGAGCGGCGCGCCCGCCTGCAGCGGGTATTCAGCCGCCCGCTGAACGAGGCCCGCGGCTACGTGCTGCCCATACAGGTGTGGCAGACCAAGGCCGGACGCACCTGGATCAGTGAGGTCTGGGAGTTTCGGCGCGGGCACATGTTTCTGATTCCGGGGGACTCCCCGGTCGGCCTGCGCATGCCGCTGGACAGCCTGCCGGGCGGGCTGGCCGGCGAGGGTGTGCAGCAGATGCACGTGCAGGACCCGACCGAACGCCGTCCGGCGCTGCCGCGTCGGTTCGAAAAACGGCAGCCCTATCTCAGTCACAAGGAACAGCAGCCGGCCGAATCACCGGAGGTCGACTACGCGCCCGAGGGTCGGGTTACCAGGGGTATCCGGACCGCGATGGCGGTGGAGCCCAAGGATGGCCTGCTCGGTGTGTTCATGCCGCCCACCGCATCGGCTGAAGACTATCTGGAATTGCTGGCCGCGGTCGAGGACACGGCAACCGTACTCAAGCTGCCGGTACGCATCGAAGGCTACCCGCCACCGGATGACCCGCGGCTGCGTGTTCTCAAGCTCACCCCGGACCCCGGGGTGATCGAGGTCAACGTGCAGCCGGCGTCGAGCTGGCCCGAGCTCAAGGCCATCGTGACCGGCCTGTACGACGATGCGCGGCAGACACGGCTGACCACCGAGAAGTTCATGGTCGATGGGCGCCACTCCGGTACCGGTGGTGGTAACCACATTGTGGTCGGTGGGCCAACCACCACGGACAGTCCGTTCATCCGCCGGCCGGACATGCTGGCGTCGATGATCCGCTGCTGGCAGAACCACCCGAGCCTGTCCTACCTGTTCTCCGGCATGTTCATCGGCCCGACCAGCCAGTCGCCCCGAATCGACGAGGCCCGGGATGATCTGCTCTACGAAATGGAGCTGGCGCTGTCGCAGGTGCCGCCGCACGGCAGCACGACCACGCCCTGGCTGGTCGACCGCATTTTTCGCAACCTGCTGACCGACCTGGCGGGAAACACCCACCGTTCGGAAATCTGTATCGACAAGCTGTACTCGCCGGATTCGGCAACCGGACGTCTGGGGCTGGTGGAATTGCGGGCTTTCGAAATGCCGCCGCATGCCCAGATGAGTCTGGTGCAGCAGTTGCTGGTTCGCGCCTTGCTGGTCTGGTTCTGGGACACGCCGTATACCCGGCCCCTGCGCAACTTCGGCTCACGTCTGCACGACCAGATGTTGCTGCCGTACTACCTGGAGCAGAACCTCGATGAACTGCTGGCAGCACTGGCGGAGAGCGGGCTGAAATTCGACCCGGAATGGTTTGCGCCACAGGCCGAGTTCCGCTGCCCGCATATCGGCTCGGTGACGG
>JBFHON010000271.1:0-4016 GCA_041593295.1 Oceanococcaceae bacterium
ATCGAGAGCCCCTGCCCCGGTTGCAGCAACAACCAGTGCGTCACGCGGTCTTCACCGCGCAGCCCCATCAGCTTGTTGCCCTTCCCGCGTGGTAACTCGGGCAGGTCTCCGAGCGGGAATACGAGCAAGCGTCCCTCGGCCGAGATGCACGCCAGCCGCAGGCCCTCTGCGGAGTCGGGAATGCGCAAGAGGGGTAGCACCCCGGAATTCTTTGGCACCGTCAGCATGGCCTTGCCGGCCTTGTTGCGGGTCTGCAGATTTTCCGCGACGGTGATGAAACCGTAGCCTGCGGTGCTGCCAATGACCAGCTTTTCGGTCGCCGCCCCCAGGTGCATGTCCACGAATGCCGCGCCATCTGCCGGGTTGAGCTGCGCGGTCAGTGGCTCACCCTGCCCCCGGGCAGAGGGAAGGCCGCGAGCGGAAATGCTGTAGCTCCGCCCGGACGCATCGAGCAGACACAGCGGCTGGTTCGTGCGCCCTTGTGCCGAGGCCTGGTAGTCGTCCCCCTGCCGGAAGCTCAGGCCTTCGGGTTCGTTGATGAAGCCCTTGGCAGCGCGAATCCAGCCCGCCTTGGACACGATGACGGTGATCGGCTCACTGGGTACCAAAGCGGATTCATCCAGTGCCTGGGCAGCAGTGCGCTCGACCAGCGGTGACCGACGCGCGTCGCCGTGCTTCTCGGAATCCGCGTCCAGTTCGATGGCAATCAGGTCACGCAGTGCTTCCGGGTTCGCCAGCTGATGCTCGAGGACCTTCCGCTCCTCGTTCAGCTGGTCCTGCTCGCCCCGGATCTTCATTTCCTCCAGTCGCATCAGATGACGCAGACGCAGGTTCAGCACGGCCTCAGCCTGGATGTCCGACAGGCCAAAGGTCGACATCAGCACCGGCTTGGGTTTGTCTTCCGTGCGAATGATGCGGATCACCTCATCGATATTGAGGAAGGCAATCAGCAACGCATCCAGAATATGGAGCCGGTCGCGGACTTCCTGCAGGCGATGTTCCAGACGCCGGCGCACGGTGCGTGTCCGGAACTCCAGCCACTCGGTCAGGATCGTCAGCAACGGCTTCACAGCCGGACGACCGTCCGTGCCGATCATGTTCAGGTTGACCCGCACACTGCGCTCGAGATCGGTGGTCGCAAAGAGGTGACTCATCAAGGAGTCGGTATCCACCCGGTTGGAGCGCAGGACCAACACGATCCGGGTGGGGTTCTCGTGGTCCGATTCGTCGCGGATGTCCTCCACCCAGGGAAGCTTGCGTGCCTGCATCTGGGCGGCAATCTGTTCCTGCACCTTCGAGCCCGACACCTGCCACGGCAGGTGGGTGACGACGACGTCGCCGTCCTCGAGCTCGTAACGCGCCCGCAGCCGAATCGAGCCACTCCCCGTGGCGTACATTTTCTGCAGGTCATCCCGGGTGTTGATGATTTCGGCACCGGTGGGAAAGTCGGGTGCCGGCAGATGCTGCAGCACGGTATCCAGCCGGGCCTGCGGGAACTTCAGCAGGTGCTTCAGCGCCGCAACCAGCTCGCGCAGGTTGTGCGGAGGGATATCGGTGGCCATGCCCACGGCAATTCCCTGGGCCCCGTTGAGCAGCACGTTGGGCAGCCGCGCCGGGAGCACCATCGGTTCTTCCAGCGTGCCATCAAAGTTGGGTGCCCAGTCAACGGTTCCGAGGTTCGACTCCGCCAGCAGCACATCCGAGTACGCCGACAGCTTGGCCTCGGTATAACGCATGGCCGCGAAGGATTTGGGGTCATCCGGCGAGCCCCAGTTCCCCTGACCATCCACCAGCGGGTAGCGCCAGGAGAAGGGTTGCGCCATCAGCACCATGGCCTCGTAACAGGCCGAGTCACCGTGCGGGTGATACTTGCCGATAACGTCGCCGACCGTACGGGCGGACTTTTTCGGCTTGGCGTTGGCCCCCAGCGACAGCTCGCCCATGGCGTAGACAATCCGGCGTTGCACCGGCTTGAGTCCGTCCCCGAGGTGAGGCAGCGCCCGATCGAGAATGACGTACATCGAATAGTCGAGGTAGGCCTTCTCGGCAAAGGTCGCAAGGGCCGTCGTTTCCTGGCCCTCAATCATCGTATTTTCTGTCATCGGTTAATTCCTGAGCCGTTCAGACGGCAGCTTCCGATTCGGACCCGCGGCGCTCCAGCCAGGCGCGCCGGTCAGCCGCACGCTTGCGTGCGAGTAGCATGTCCAGCATCTGTTCGACCGTCTCGTCATCGCCCAGGCGCAGCTGCACCAGGCGACGGGTATCGGGGGCCATGGTTGTTTCACGCAACTGCAGTGGGTTCATCTCACCCAGACCCTTGAAGCGTGTCACCGACACCTTGCCGCGCATCTTTTCGGCTTCAATGCGGTCGAGAATACCCAGCCGTTCGGCATCATCCAGCGCGTAAAACACCTGCTTGCCAACGTCAATCCGGAACAGTGGCGGCATCGCGACATAGACGTGGCCGGCCGCGACCAGCGGACGGAAATGACGGGTAAACAGCGCACAGAGCAAGGTTGCGATGTGCAGCCCGTCCGAATCCGCGTCGGCCAGAATGCAGATCTTGCCGTAGCGCAACCCCTGGGTGCTCTCCGCACCGGCATCCATGCCGATCGCCACGCTGATGTCGTGGATTTCCTGCGAGCCGAGCGCGGTGGCCGAGTCGACTTCCCAGGTGTTGAGAATCTTACCGCGCAGCGGAAGAATCGCTTGCGTATCCCGCTCGCGGGCCTGCTTTGCACTTCCCCCGGCGGAATCGCCCTCGACCAGAAACAGTTCGGTGCGGGCAGGGTCGGAACTGACGCAGTCCGCCAGTTTGCCCGGCAACGCCGGACCGCTGACGATGCGTTTCCGGGTCACCGTGCGCGCGGCCTTGACCCGACTCTGCGCACGGGCGATCACCTGCTGGGTGATGGCATCCGCCGTTTCCGGGTGCTTGTGCAACCACAGGCTGGTTGCATCCTTGACCACGCCCGCGACGAAGGCAGCGCATTCCCGCGAGGACAAGCGCTCCTTGGTCTGGCCGGCAAACTGCGGCTCCTGCATCTTGACCGACAGCACATAGGCCAGCCCCCCCCAGACATCTTCGGGTGCCAGTTTGATTCCGCGGGGCAGCAGGTTCCGGGTGTCGGCGTACTCGCGCAGTGCATCGGTCAAACCGGTGCGCAGACCATTGACATGGGTACCGCCCTGCGCGGTCGGCACCAGGTTGACGTAACTTTCCTGGATCGCCTCACCGCCATCGGCAAGCCAGCACACCGCCCAGTCGGCGGCCTCCCGCTCACTGCGCATGCTGCCTTCCAGCGCCTCTTCAGGCAGTGTCGGCAGATCTTCCAGCGAGTCACGCAAATAACTGCCCAGCCCGCCTGCAAAGCACCATTCATCGACTTCACCGGTGGCGTGGTTCTTCAGGCTGACCTTGAGCCCAGGCAGAAGCACGGCCTTGGCCTTCAGCGCCTGTTTCAGGCGCGGCAGGGCGATATTGGGGTGGTCGAAATACTTGGAGTCCGGCCAGAAATGCACGCGGGTTCCGGTACGGTTCTTGCCACAGTTATCAATGACCTCCAGCGGACTCGCCGTATCGCCATTGGCGAAGCGCATGCGATGCACCTGGCCATTGCGCCACACCGTCACCTCCAGCGAGGTGGAAAGCGCATTCACCACCGACACCCCCACCCCGTGCAAGCCACCGGAGAACTGGTAGTTCTTGCCGGAAAACTTGCCGCCGGCATGCAGCTTGGTCAGGATCACCTCGACACCCGGAATACCTTCCTCCGGGTGGATATCGACCGGCATGCCGCGCCCGTCGTCCTCGATTGAGCAGCTGCCGTCCTCATAAACCTCGACCCGCAGGTTCTTTGCATGCCCCTGCAAAGCTTCATCGACCGAGTTATCGATGACTTCCTGTGCGAGGTGATTGGGCCGCGAAGTATCGGTAAACATGCCGGGGCGCCGCCGGACGGGCTCCAGACCGGCGAGCAGTTCAATGGCGGATGCGTCGTAGGATGACTGGGTCA
>JBFHON010000272.1:0-3990 GCA_041593295.1 Oceanococcaceae bacterium
ACAATGCCGTCTCCAAGGCGCGTTTCGAATTCCGCTGGGAGGATCAGTTCAATCTGGGTCTGGATCCGGAGAAGGCGCGTGAGTTCCACGACGAGACCTTGCCGAAGCAAGCGCACAAGGTGGCTCACTTCTGCTCGATGTGCGGGCCGAAGTTCTGCTCGATGAAGATCAC
This sequence comes from Oceanococcaceae bacterium, assembly GCA_041593295.1. Taxonomy (GTDB): domain Bacteria; phylum Pseudomonadota; class Gammaproteobacteria; order Nevskiales; family Oceanococcaceae; genus MS8. The sequence continues at coordinate 173 of JBFHON010000272.1, forward strand.
CCAGGATGTGCGCGATTACGCGGATGCCCTGAAGGAGTCCGAAGCCGGCATGGCCGAGAAGTCGGTCGAGTTCCGGGAGACGGGCGCCGAGGTTTATCACAAGGTGTGAGCGTTGGCGCCTGGGTGTGGGCGGGTTTTGGGAGCAGTCGTGCCTTCGAGGCGCGGCAGCGGGCCGGCTTTCCCGGATCGCTCAAGGCCGTCCTGGCACGCTATGGCGTCGGGCTCCTGCCCTCCGACATTCCGGGAACGCCGTCCCACCGCCGCGCCAGGCGTAGTGGGCGTTGGACGCATTCCACGCTGCCAGGCGCCGAGGAAGGCGCTCCTCGGGTCAGGGTCTCCGCGCCACGGAAGGCGCGGAGAAGTGCAGGATGCCGGTCAGACGTCCCTGAATGGGGAGGGCTGGCTGGCGGCGGCCCGGAGCGCCCCGACTTTCTTGAGAGAAAAGTACCAAGCCATGGAAATAAGCTGCCGAATCTATCGCTGCAAAAAGCAGCCCGAAATGTACCTGTATCTGCGCGAGGACATCGAGCCCGACGCCGAGACGATTCCGCCGGAGCTGCTCAGCCGGACGGGGGTGCTCGAGTATGCGATGGAGCTCGACCTGCACCCGGGGCGCAAGCTGGCTCGCGTGGACGTCCGCCGCGTTCTGGAAGCACTGGCCGAACAGGGGTGGTTCCTGCAGATGCCGCCGCCGGAACAGATTGCCGGGTCCCTGTACTTCGGCGACTGAGGCCGGCCGCCTGCTGGCGCTACACTGCAGGCTGGTTGCAAAGGGGGAATGCCAATGAGCACGGACACGGGGCGCAACAGCCACAGCATCGTCATCGGTTACATCTTGTGGATCTTCGGGTTCATGGGTGCGCATCGCTTCTATTACGGCCGGCCGATCACCGGCATCATCTGGCTGCTGACGCTGGGCGTGTTTTTCATCGGCTGGATCATCGACCTGTTTCTGATCCCCGGAATGGACGAGGCCGCAGACCGGCGCTATATCGATGGCGACATCGACTACAACCTTGCCTGGATTCTGCTGACCTTCCTCGGCATCTTCGGCATTCACCGTTTTTACATGGGCAAGTGGGTCAGCGGGCTGATCTACCTGCTGACCGTCGGGATCTTTGGTCTGGGTGTGGTCTATGACTGGTGCACGCTGAATGACCAGATTGACGATATTCACCGCCGCGAGGCCGTTGCCTGATTTCGCTCTGAAGCCGCTGCTGGCGCCCTGCTGACCTTCAGTTCGGCTGTGGCGTGGCGGACGTCGCCTTGCGGGCTTCACGGGGAGTCATCCCCGCCCAGGACTTGTAGGCACGGCTAAACGCACTTTGCTCCGAGTAGCCGCACAGCTGTGCGATATCCGCCAGTTGCAGGCGCGAGTCGGCGAGGTATTGCGTTGCCAATTGATGCCGGGTGCGGGCCAGCAGGTCACGATATTGCAGGCCTTTGCCGGCCAGGCCCCGGTGCAGGCTGCGTGTGCTCATGCCCAGCGTGCGGGCCACATCGGCCTGGGAGGGCGCGCCGGAGGGGAGCATGCGCGCGAGCTTCAGCGAAACCCGGCGTGCGAGGTCATCCTGCTGGGGCAGGTCCTGCAACATGCGTTCGGCCTGCCGTTCCAGCAGGTCCCGCAAGCCTTCGTCAGGGTTGGATAGCGGCTCGGCGATCAGCGAAACCGGCAGCACGACGCGGGTGTCGCTGGCTGCAAAGCCGACCGGGCAGCCAAAAAAGGCCTCGAACTCGTCCTTCGCGGCGGCTGCCGGTGGCGGGTTCACGAACTGGATGGCGACCGGATTGGCCGGGCTGACCACCAGCGCCCGCGCCAGCGTGACCAGGGCGGCAATCGCACATTCATCCACGCGCCGGCCTGGCAGACCCTGATCCGTCGACCAGATCAGTTCGACCTGGTGGGCGCTCATCGCCACCTGCATGGGGTTGAAGTCATAGGCCAGCCGCTGGTACTTCTCCAGCCGGCTCAATGCGCCGCCCAGCGTTCCGCAGGCATGGAACAGGTAGCCGAGGACCCCGAAATGCGACAGCCGGATGGTTTGTCCCAGGTGCAAGCCCAGTTCAGGGTCATTCAGGAGGCCGGCTGCGCGTTCCAGGCGGTCATGCCATTCCTGCATGGGCAGCCTTTCCAGTTCCGGGCTGACGGGAACAATGGCAGTCACCCCGCGAGCTGCCAGGTATTCGTCCAGCAACCGCGCGTAGGGCCCGGGGATGTTGCCGGGTAAGGTCACGGTGTCCGCCGCACGTACGGTCTCCGGAGGGTGTGGCTGAAAATGGTAAAAATTAGACTGTCGTGGTCAAGACCGCAAGGGGTGTGCGCAGTGAAAATGCCCACACTGGAACAGCGCGAGCAAGACAGCCATGACCGTAGATGCTCTTTACAACCTGATCGCAACCGCATTCGGCCCCCATATCGACTGGAAGGCGGTGGTGGTCACCACGATGACCCCGCTATTCGCCCTCGCATTCTTCATCGAGTGGCGGGTGATGAAGAACCGGGGCAACCTGCGGCAGTTCGACCTGCCAACCACACTGACAAACCTGGGCCTGGGCGCCAGCTACAGTGCCTTCGAACTGGTCGCGCATACCCTGATTACCGGCGCGGCCGCGGCCTGGTTCTGGGAACACCGGTTGTTCACCATCCCGGTCAATGTGTGGACGGTGCTGCCCATCTTCGTCGCCGTGGAATTCTGCTACTACTGGTTTCACCGGGGCAGCCATCGGATTCGCTGGTTCTGGTCGGCGCACGTCGTTCATCACACGGATGAGCGCATGAACATGAGCACGGCGGTGCGGCAGAGCCTGTTGTATTCCATCACGGGCTGGTGGCTGTTCTTCATGCCGCTGGTGCTGCTGGGTGTGCACCCGGCCGTCATTTTCTTCATGTACGGCTGCGACCTGGCCTATCAGTTCTTCATCCACACCGAATCGGTCGGGCGCCTGCATCGGTGGATCGAGTACTGGTTTGATACCCCGACGCATCACTGTGTCCACCACGGTCGTAACGAGAAATACATCGACCACAACTACGGTGGCGTGCTGATCTGTTTCGACCGCTGGTTCGGTACATTCGTGGACAAGGATGAGCCGATTGAATACGGCATTACGGTGGACCGGCAACCGCATTCACGCAACATACTCACCCTCAACCTGCATGAGTTTGTTGACATGTGGCGGGATGTCAGGCGTCCCGGTCCGTGGACTCAGCGCCTGGGGCACCTGTGGCGGCCGCCCGAATGGCAGCGTGACGGCGAGCCCACAACCGCGCCGGTATCGGCCGTCTGACAGCGCCGGCCAGCGGGCGGGCCTAGCGGTTCGCCTCCGCAGGCAGTCCGTGGGTGACCACGTAGGTACTGCTGGTGTGGCCGAGGTGGCGGGCACGGTGCGCCCACAATTCGGTCCAGGCCGGTTCCGTGGTGGGCGTGCGCGGTGCGGCGGGCTCGTCCAGAAAGGCGTTGAGCACGTCGTCATAGCTGGGAAGGTGAATGCGGCTGTGCATGGCAGGCTCCCGGTTTGGTGGTGGCTGGGAAAATCAGCGGCCCCGGATGCCCGGGGCCGCGTGCTCTCGGTTGCGGCTTACTTCAGCAGGATGAATTCCGCATTCTTCGCAAGCGTGCGTTCGCCGATTCCCCGCACTTCCTGCAGTTCGCTGGCGTCGGTGAAGGTGCCCTTGGCGGTTCGCAGTTCGATGATGCGTGCTGCAACGATGGGGCCGACGCCGTTGAGTTCGGCAGCCAGCGTCTCGGCGTCTGCGGTATTGATGTTTACCGGGCCGGCAAAGGCATGGCTGGCGAACAGCAGGGCGGTGCTGGTGA
>JBFHON010000273.1:0-3958 GCA_041593295.1 Oceanococcaceae bacterium
AACAGCCCGGCGAACCAGGTGACCATGAAAATGATGTGCAAAGCCTTGAGCCAGAGCATGAGGGTGCAGTTTCCGGAGTAAGAGCGAAAGGATAGGCCGGGTCAGGTGCGGTATGCGCCCTCGATGGCCTCGCGGGTGAGCAGGCCATATGTCGTGACCTGGCTCTTGTGGGTGGGGCGCTCGACGGCGAGGGCTTCGGCGCCGTCCTCGTTCAGAGCATCCCAGGCCTCCTGCAGTGACGAGCGCAGGTGAATGGTGCCCAGCCGGCGCCGGTCACCCGGTATGCGGGTGGTGTCGATCAGCCGGGACGGGTCGGGTTCGTCCGTTTCCGATTCCGTGCTGTTGCAGGCGTGTAGCAGGTCGGATGCGGCCAGAGCGAAGCGGGGGCCGTTTTCCGGCGTGACCACGCACCAGTCGGGGTGTTTGCTCAGCAGTTCCCGCGCCTGGCTGAGGCTGACCTGGGGGCCGCAGCGCACGATATTGCGATTCATGGCGGCCATCACGCTGATGCGGCGCAGCGACTGGCTGATGGGGTCGTTGCGGTAATCGAGGCCCCGATTGCGCAGGACCAGGGAGAAGACCGACGCGGCCGAGCGTCCCTGGCGGGCCGCTACGACGGCGGTGATCACCACCAGCATTGCCGGCACCAGAATCTCGGTACGCGAGGACAGTTCGACCAGCATGACCAGCGCGGTGAGCGGGGCTTGCAACACGGCTGCCAGCATCGCGCCCAGACCCAGCAGCGCGTAGACGCCGGGCTCTGACATCGGGAAAGCCGCCAGGCTGGAGCCAAATGACCCCAGGACCAGCCCCAGGCAGGCCCCGCTGAGCATGCACGGCATGATGACGCCGCCGGGCAGGCCGGCCGCGATGCCCAGTGCCGAGCACAGCAGCATCAGGCCGCCCAGCGCAGCGGCCGTGGATACGTCGAGTTCGCCGCCGAGTGCGCTGTTGATCACATGAAAGCCGCTATCGACCAGGCTGCTGGCAGCGACCGCCCCCAGCCCGGTCAGCATGCCCACGGCGCCCATGCTGACCCAGACCGGCCAGTTGCGCATGCGCTTGGTGGCGTGGGCAGCAACATCGAGATACAGCCGTGCGCAAATCCCGATGATGATGCCGAGCAGCACCAGATACGGCAGCTCCATCATGCTCACCAGGCTGTGCTCGTTGGCGACCAGGGCGGGGTGGGACTGCAGCCACAGGTGGGCGACGGCATTGGCGCAGACGGCAGCCACAATGCTGGGGGCGAGGCTGGTGACCGAGTACTCGACGATGATGACCTCCATGATGAAGATCACGCCGGCCAGCGGGGTGTTGAAGGAGGCCGAGATGCCGGCCGCGGCGCCGCAGCCCACCAGCGCGCGTACGCTGGTGGTGGGGATTTCGAGCCAGCGTCCCAGCCAGCTGCCGGCAGCTGCGCCCATGTGCGCGGCGGCACCTTCGCGACCGACGGCCTGGTGGGTGACGGTTGCAGCAGCGGTGCCCAGGAATTGCAGCCAGAGATTGCGACTCGGGAACTGCCCCTGGTGATACGTGACCCGCTCAATGATGTGCACAAAGCCGCCGTGTCGATGGCGGGGCTTGAACAGCTGGTAGAGCAGGCCAAGGAACAGGCCTCCGGCGGTTGTCAGCAGGAAGGCCGTGCCGGACGGTCCGAAGAGTGAGCTCCACTGTTCCTGCGCAGGCTCCAGAAACTGGTGGCCCAGATCAATGAGCTGGTGCAGCCCGGCGATGGCCAGCCCGGCCAGTGCGCCCACCACGCCGCCCAGAAACGCCAGTTGTCCCAGGGTCAGCGGGCGCTCCCGGGGCAGCAAGCGTTCGCGTAGCGTGGAAAGGGATTTCGGCCAGTTCATGCGGGGCGTGATAAGTTGCGCTCCCATTGTCGCTTTTTTGCCCAGTCGGGGTGGTTTTTCATGGTTCGCGTCGCAATCGTGGGAGCATCCGGTTACACCGGAGTTGAGCTGATTCGCCTGCTGCGCAGGCACCCGTCCGTCAAAATCGGTGCGGTCACGTCGCGTGGCCAGGATGGGGAGCCGGTTGATCGGCAGTTTCCCAGTCTGAGCGGTTGCGGGCTGCATTTTGTCGACCCCGCAAAGGTGAACTGGGCAGAGCATCAGGTGGTGTTTTTCGCCACGCCGCATGCGACTTCGATGCACTTGGCTCGCGAGATTCTCGGCTCCGGGTGCCGGGTCATTGACCTGTCAGCAGACTTTCGCCTGCGCGACCGGGCCGAGTTCGAGCGCTGGTACGGTGTGGAGCACGCGGCCCCCGAGCTTCTGTCCACCGCGGTTTACGGGCTTCCGGAACTGTTTGGCGCCGAGCTGGCCGAGGCGCAACTGGTGGCCTGTGCCGGGTGCTACCCCACGGCGGTGCAGCTGGCCTGCGCACCAGCACTGGCGGCCGGTGTGGTCAGCCCGCAGGGGATCATTGCCGACTGCAAGTCTGGCGTGACCGGGGCGGGGCGGGCGGCCAAGGTCAGCAGTCTCTACAGTGAATGTGCCGACAGCTTTTCAGCCTATGCCAGTGCCGGGCACCGGCACCAGCCGGAGATCGCGCAGGGACTGTCACGGGTGGCAGGCGAGGCGGCCGAGCTGCTGTTCCAGCCCCACCTGGTGCCCATGCTTCGGGGTATTCACGCGACGGTTTACCTGAAAAAAACCGCTGTGACGGCGGACTGGCAGCAGCTTTACAGCGATTACTACGCCAGGCACCGCTTCGTGCGTGTGCGCGAGCCCGGAGCCCACCCGGCGACGCGCGACGTCCGGGCGAGCAACAGCGCCCATCTCGCGGTGGTGGACCGCGGGGATACGCTGATGGTGCTGAGCGTCATCGACAACCTCGTCAAGGGGGCTTCCGGTCAGGCGGTGCAATGCCTCAATGGCATGTATGGCTGGCCGCAGGAGACGGCGCTGGACGAATACGGCACCAGCCCATGAGGCCGCGGGCATGATTGCGCAGATTCGGGGGCCGGTCTTCGCCGCCATGTTGTGTGCGTTCGCTGGTGTCGTGGGGTATGCCCTGGGCGAGGGGCGGGGGCGTGCCGATGCACTTGCGGCGCTGCCGATCGTCAGTCCGAAGCCCGCGCTGAATGCAGCGCAGGAGCCGTCACAGGAGCCGGTCTGCCCGCAGGCGCCCCTGCTCGAGTGCCAGGCCGCCAGAGAGGAGTTGCGCCGGACCATCGAAGGGATGACCGGTACCCAGGCCCAGTTGCGCGAAGACCTGGAGTTCTATCGGGGGCTGGTCGATTCGCGCCGGGCCGAGGAGTCCGTGCGCTTGCACAGTGCGGAGTGGCGGCAGTTTGGAGCGGGCCGGATTGTTCTGCGGCTGGTGCTGGTGCGGACCGGGCCGCGACAGAAGGAAGTGTCCGGTCGTCTCGAGCTGAAACTGCGGGGCATTCAGGATACCGAGGTCCGCGAGGTATTCATCGAGCGGATTTCGGTTGGCGCGCCGCCGGATATGGAGTTCTCCTTCCGCAACTTTCACGAGTGGGAAATTGAACTCCGGGTACCGGCATCGTTCAAAGCGGAGCGTCTGATCGCATCGCTGCATATCGAGGGGCAGAAAGAGCCCGTAGTAGAATCATGGACATGGACCGAACTGGAATTGTGAGATGAGTGAAACAATGGAAAGCTCGGTGGTGTTTACCGAAGATGCCGCGCGCAAGGTGACCGAACTGATGCAGTCGGAGGAGCGCGACGACCTGAGCCTGCGGGTGTTCGTCACCGGTGGTGGCTGCTCGGGCTTTCAGTACGGCTTTTCCTTCGATGACGAGATCGCCGAAGATGACACGCGCGTGGAAACGCTGGGCGTGCGGCTGCTGATCGACCCGATGAGCGTGGTGTACCTGGAAGGCGCCGAGATTGACTACCGCGATGATGTCAACGGCGCGCAGTTCGTGATCCGCAACCCGAATGCAACCACGACCTGTGGTTGCGGCTCCTCGTTCGCCGTCTAG
>JBFHON010000274.1:0-3944 GCA_041593295.1 Oceanococcaceae bacterium
TCCGCCGAGCTGTCCGCCCGTATTCTGTCCGTATTGCAGGATGAGGTAGCCGGGGTCCAGCTGCGCCGCATTGAATATGTCGGTCCGCAGGTGGGTGACGAACTGGCCATCAATGGTGGACTGGCCCAGATCTGGGCGCTGGGCTGCATCTTCCTGTACATCGTGCTGCGATTTCACTGGAAATTTTCTGCTGGCGCCGTCATCGCGCTGACCCATGACGTCATCATCACGCTGGGTGCGTTTTCGGTATTCCAGTGGGAATTCGATCTGGCGGTTCTCGCCGCGTTGCTCGCCGTCATCGGCTACTCGCTCAACGATACGATTGTCGTGTTCGACCGCTGCCGGGAAAACTTCCGCCGCAAGACGGAGGGTGACGAAATTGACACGATGAACCGCTCGCTGAACGAGATGCTGTCCCACACGGTCATGACCTCGCTGACCACCTTGCTGGTGCTGATCGCGCTTGAAGTCATGGGCGGCTCGGCCCTGCAGGGCTTTACCGAAGCCCTGATCATCGGTGTGGTTGTCGGAACCTACTCGTCCACCTACGTCGCGGGTACGGCGGCGCTGGCGCTGGGGCTGCGCCGTGACAACCTGATTCCGGTCGTGATCGAAACCGGCGACGACAACGGCGCCCGCGTCTAGAGGAAGCAGGCTGCGGCCGGGAACCCGGAAAGCTCAGGTGGCTTGCAGAGCGGCGGAGATTTCGGCCGCCATCGTGTCAAGTTCCTGACGCTTTCTGGCGCTGATGGGCGGTGAGAGAACCAGGACGCCGATATGCATGATCATTCGGGCAACAGTCTTCAAACGATCACCCGCGTAACGGGGGATGACGTGTATGTGGACGTGCGGCACGGTCTGGTTGGCACCGGGTCCGTCGTTGACCAGGTAGTGCTGGGCGTGGCTGCCCAGTGCGGCGCGCTGGGCAATGGCGACATTGCGGGACACTTCCCAGAGGTGGGCGCGTGTTTCCCGGTCCAGTTCATCCAGACGGGGTACGGCCGTGAGGGGGCAGACCAGCACATGACCGCGGGCCATGGGGTGGATGTCCATGAAGGCGATGCAGTGGTGGTCCCGGTGCACGATGCTTGCTGGCAGTTCACCGCTGATGATCTTCGCGAAGATGGTCATGGATTTGCAGCGTTTTCCTGAAAAAAGTTTTTTGGCATGTTTCGGTAAGGATCCCGCCGAAGCCGGGCCTGCGGACCCGAAAACAATAGCAATAATGAGAGAGGAGAGAGATCCTTGAGCGACGTATTTTCCAGCCCGCACCGGATATTCTGGACCCGGGTTTTCGCACTGGGTGTTTTTGCCTACATCATCTTTGTTCCGGCGCCGCAGTTGCTGCCGAACTGGGTGGACGAGATCATCGAACTGGTCGGTTTGATACTGCTCGGCACCGCGGCGTTCGGACGGGTCTGGTGCCTGGTCTATGTCGCTGGCAAAAAGGACAATGTGCTGGTACGGCAAGGGCCCTACTCGGTCGTTCGCAACCCGCTCTACGTGTTCAGTTTCATTGGTGTGGTGGGACTGGGCCTCGCGGTGGAGAATCCGCTGCTTTCCGTCGTTCTGGCCATCGCCTTCGTGTTGTACTACCGGCATGTTGTTCCTCGCGAGGAAGAATCACTCAAGCATGAGTTTGGTGAGGCCTACGCAGATTATCTGCGCACCACGCCGCGCTGGATTCCGCGCATGGCCCTCTATGATGAGCCGCGCACCCTGGAGTCGGTCAATGTACGGGCTGTTCGTCAGGGGATCCTGCAGGCCAGCTGGTTTGTACTGGGCTTCGTGATCGTGGAACTGATCGAAATCGCGCAGAACGCCTACTGGAGCTGAGGTGCGCGGCACAGCGGATGCCATGATCGCCGGAGGTCGCTCCGGAGTCAGGCGGGATTCAGCCCTGCTGCTTTCTTGACCCCGTACAACCCAGCCCCGGCTATAGTGGGCTCAACGGCGTTCCGATTCCAGCTCGCGCCGATCTTGAAGGGGGAACCATGCCCATTCTCAGCAGCGATGAACAGCGCCCGGTCGACGGCGTCTTGTATCGCTCGTGGTGTTCGCGATCTCCATGAACGAGCGCTCGTGCTGAAACCTCGGCCACGACACCGGTGCTGCGCCGCGGCGCTGCTATTCGGCGGTGCCAGTCTGATCGCGTTTGCCGCGGACGCTGGTCGTGCACCTGCCATGGCGCTCGACATCCTCCTGCCAGGCGGCGTGTATCACGGCGACGAAGTTCCTTATCCGCAGGGACCTGGCTGGATGGCATTACTGGATGGCGATCCCGCCGCGCTGGTGCCGGTAGCGCTGGACATTCGCATCCGCTATGACGCCGTTCTGGATACGCTGAATGGTGTCCACACAGGCAAGCATGTCAGCTCCGTGCCCGCAACAGACGCCGTCGTGCTGTTGCGCGGTGAGCTGTTGCGCGAAGGAGCGATTGATGCGGCGGAGGTCGCGGGCGATTCTCAGGGCTTGGCACCGAAGACGCTGAAGTTTCGCGACAGGGTGTATTCGCTGCAGCTGGAAAGCGACTGTGCGCAGGAGGCTGGCGCTTGCAACTGGGTTTACAGTGATGGCGCAAAGCGGCAGGTATTGCAGGCCTTCGGGATCATCATGCATGAAGGCGAGGCGAGCACCGAAGCCAGTAGCACCGGTTTGATCTGGGCTGGCGACCTGGACCGCGACGGCTTGCTTGACCTGATCGTGGATGTGGCAGATCACTACAATGCCGTCGCTCAGGTGCGGGTGCTTCTCTCCTCGTTGGCTAGAGACGACGAACTTGTCGGTGTAGCTGGTGTTTTTTCTGCGGTAGGCTGCTGATTCCGCTGGGCCGGAAAAAAGCGGCACGCATAAAAAAAGCCCCGCAGCAGCGGGGCTTTTTCAAGAGAGCGTTCAGCGCAAACGGCGTGTCAGGCCAAACAGGCCGAACATCAGCAGCAGCAGGCCACCGGTGGCCCCGCCACGGGAACTGACCGCCAGACCACGGGAGGTGGTTGTGGTTGCTTCCGGAGCACATTCCTCGCTGCTCAGCCAGGTGAATTTCGCACCCGAACGTCCCAGCCCGTCCGGCATCTGGTCCGGCGTATCCGCAATGCTTACAACAACGCCATCCACGCCCATGATCGACGCGGCGTTGAAGCCACTCAGGCTGTCGCCAGGCTCGAACAGACCAATGTCCTGTGGCCGTGCGTAAATGACGATTTCACCGTTGCCATCGTAGTGGCTGGCGCTGGCGGCAGGTCGCTCAGAGCCCGCTTCAGCGAAGCGACCATCGGAGGGCCCATCGCCTTCCAGGCCGCCGGGGCTAACCAGGTAAGTGTAGAAGCTCACTTCACCCTGATCATCCACATCCATGCGCGCGGCATACTTCATGCCACCTGGCGCCGAGAACGAGGTGTAATAGCCCGTGTTCGGCTGCAGCAACACATCCAGGGAGGCGACTTTCAGACGGAAGGCGATCAGCGCCGGGTCTTCCGGGTCCAGGTAAGTGCCGGTCTGGAAAACGCTCAGTTCCTGCAGGTCGAAATGATCAATCGGCAAGCCCGCCACATCGGCGGTCAGGAGGAATCCGGTGTCGCCTGACGGGTCTTCGAGCAACACTTCGCCCGGCATCACGCAGGCATCGGCGGCGCGTGAGTCGGCGTACAGGCCGGCACCGCTGGTGTTCTCTTCGATCCATGCCGCCAGCTCGGCGTCAGTGACATCATCCGAGGGAATTCCCAGGTCGAGATCGATGTCCAGCGTATAGCCACCACCAAGTACCAGCCAGTGGATAATTTCGACGGTGTAATTGTTGACGCCACCCATGGCGACAGCGCTGGCCGTTTCCGGTTCGCCGGGCAGGTTGCCCGAACTGGCAATCTGGTTTCCGGCACCGTCATAGAGGGCGAGGTCAAAGTCATCCACGCCGGTGATGCTGTTGGCGTCATCCAGCACAATCCGCA
>JBFHON010000275.1:0-3936 GCA_041593295.1 Oceanococcaceae bacterium
ACCCAATTCGGGCATTGTCGAGAGTTACCTGGGCACCGGCGCCTACATGAACCGGCATGCGCTGGATCGGCTCACCGGCGAAACCGCGCAGATCTCCGGGGCCAATCTGCGCATCGATGCCGACCAGAAGGAGGCGCTCTACTCCACGCTGCAAGCCACGCCGGTTGTTGCCGGCATCGCGCTGCTCAATGATGCCCAGAAGGCGTTCGACCAGACCCTTAAGGAAAGCATGGGCACGATGTTGTTTTTCAACACGCTCTTTGCCGGTATGAATGTGGTCGGCGTGGTCTACAACAGCGCCCGTGTCGCGCTGTCCGAGCGCGGCCGCGAACTGGCCAGCCTGCGGGTACTGGGGCTGACCCGGCGCGAAGTCAGTTTCATCCTGCTCGCTGAACTGTGGATTCTGACCCTGCTCAGCCTGCCGCTGGGCGCGCTGCTGGGCTGGTTGCTGGCCTGGGGCCTGACTCTGAGCCTGGACACCGAACTGTTCCGGATTCCGCTGATCATCGAAAATCGCACCTACGTCTATGGCGCGGTAGTCATCTGCATTGCGACCTGGGGCTCTGGCCGCCTGATCCGTCGGCGCGTTCGCCAGCTTGACCTTGTCGCGGTCCTGAAAACCCGGGAATAGTCACCTCATGCCCAAGTACACCCTGCCCCTTTCCATCCTCGTACTGACCGGCCTGGCCCTGTACGTTGCCCTGCGCCCGCAGCCCGTTCTGGTCGATACCGCGCCGGTCACGCAGGGACCCATGCAGGTCACCGTCGCGGATGAAGGGCGCTGGGAGGTGCGCGAGCTGTATACCCTTTCGGCGCCGGTCAGCGGCCACCTGCAACGGGTCACGGTCGAGGCGGGCGACACGGTCAAGGCCGGTGCCCCACTGGCCTGGATCACTCCGGCAGAACCGGCGCTGCTGGATGCGCGCACGCACGCCCAGGCACAGGCCGCCGTGCACACTGCCGAAGCCGAACGGCAATACGCCCTTGCCGAACGGGAACAAGCCGAAGCCGCCCATGCGCAGGCCCTTGCCGAGGCCCGGCGTATGCGCGAAACTGCCCGCCGTGGCCGCACCTCCGCGGCGGAACTGGAAACCGCCGAACTGACGCTGCGCAGCGCCGCCGCCGCCGTCGCTGCGGCCCAGGCGGCGGTGGCCTCGCGGGAGGCACAGCTGGCCAGCGCCCGTGCCCTGCTGGCCGTCAACCGCGCCGTTGCCGACAACGGCGGGTCGCGATTGCCGCTGCTCGCGCCAGTGGATGGTCAGGTCCTGCGTGTTCTGCGGGAAAGCGCGCAAATCCTGCCCGCCGGAACCGCGATTCTCGAACTCGGCAACCCGCAGCAGATGGAAGTCGTCACCGAACTGCTGTCGCGTGACGCCATGCGGGTTCGTCCGGGGGCCCAGGCCCTGCTGACAGACCTGGGGAGCGGCGAGCAGGTCAGCGGCACGGTGCGCCGTGTCGAACCCTTTGGCTTTACCAAGCTGTCAGCGCTGGGTGTGGAGGAGCAGCGTGTACGCGTCCACATCAGCCCTCAGGCGCTGATACCCGGCGCGGGGCATGGTTACGGGGCCGACGCCGCAATCACTGTCTGGGAAACCGCAGAGGCCGTGCAGGTGCCGCTCGGCGCCCTGTTCAGGCAGGACAACACCTGGTCCGCCTTTGTGACCCGCAACGACCGCGCGGAACGGCGCCGTCTCATGCTGGGCCAGCGCAACGCGGCCTTTGCCGAGGTGCTCGAAGGACTGCAACCGGGAGAGATGCTCATCATGCACCCCAGCGAGCGGGTGACGGACGGGGTCCGGCTGGAACAGCAGACGCTGCCTTCAGGCTGATTCCCAGGTCGTCCCTTCCGGGCCATCCTTGAGCACGATGCCACGCGCCACCAGTTCGTCACGAATGCGATCCGCCGCGGCGAAATCACGCTCCGCGCGGGCCTGCTTGCGGGCAACGATCTGGGCCTCGATCCAGGCCACATCCACGTTACTCTCGCTGTGAATCACCGACTGCGGGTCGCGCTCCAGCAGCCCCAGACGGTTGGCCAGCAGTTTGAGCGTCGCCGCCGCGGTTTCCGCGGCCGCCCGGTCGCCCTGATCCAGGGCCGCATTGACCTTGCGCACCTGCCCATGCAGCACGGCAAAGGCTTCTGCGGTATTGAAATCATCCGCCATCGCCGCTTCGTAAGCGGCCACGGCCGTTGCATCCACCGCAACGGCGCCACTTGGCGCATTCCCTTCGGTGGCCCGTGCCAGCGCGGCATAAAAACGCCGCAGTGATACCTTCGCCGCATCCATCGCATCCACGGTGTAGACCAGTGGACTGCGGTAGTGCGTTGAAAGAATGAAGTAACGAATCACTTCACCGTCGTAGTGCTTCAGCAGGTCACGGATCGTGCGGAAGTTGCCCAGCGACTTGGACATCTTCTCGCTACCCACCTGCACAAAGCCATTGTGCAGCCAGTAGCGGGCAAAGCCGTGCCCGTGCGCCCCTTCACTCTGGGCAATTTCGTTTTCATGATGCGGGAACTTGAGATCCATGCCGCCGCCATGAATGTCGAAGTTTTCCCCCAGGCAATGGGTCGACATGGCGCTGCACTCGATGTGCCAGCCGGGACGGCCGGCACCCCAGGGGGAGTCCCAGCTGGGTTCATCCGGCTTGGCCATTTTCCAGAGCACGAAATCCAGTGCGTCACGCTTGGCTTCCTCGGCGGCAATGCGTGCGCCCACCCGCAACTCGGCAACCTGCTTGCCGGAAAGTTTGCCGTAGTCGGGGAAGCTGTTGACTGCGTAATAGACGTCGCCATTACCACCCACATATGCGTGACCCTTGGCAATCAGCGTTTCGATCATCGCGATAATGTGATCGATATGCGCCGTCGCCCGCGGCTCGGCGTTTGCCGGCAGTAGACCAAGGGCGTCGCAGTCCTCGTGAAAACGCGCGATGAAACGCTCGGTCAGCGCCTCGATGGGCTCCCCGTTTTCCGCAGCCCGGTTGATGATCTTGTCATCGATGTCGGTGATGTTGCGGACATAATGCACTTCCAGACCCTGCGCGCGCAGCTGGCGTACCACCGAGTCGAACACCAGCAGAAAACGGGCATGCCCCAGGTGGCAGTCGTCGTAAACCGTCACCCCGCAGACGTAGAGACCGACCTTGCCGGGCTCGCGCAACACCAAGGACTCTTTCTGTCCGCTGAGACTGTTGTGAACTACTTGCATGGGTTCCGGCGGTGACGCAAAGCGCGCAAGTCTACCCAATCAGCCGCAGGAAGATCACCATCACACCTGCTGCGGCAAACCCGGCCAGCACGTCATCCAGCATGATGCCGAAGCCGCCATCGACGTGTTTGTCCACATAGCGGATGGGCCAGGGCTTGGCGATGTCGAACAACCGGAACAGCACGAAGGCCATGCCCAGGCCGGAGACCAGGTTCAGCGACGGCGGCAGGATGAACAGAGGAATGCAGGCAATCATCTGCCCCGCAACCTCGTCCCATACGATGCCGCCGTGATCATGCACACCGAGCTTGTGTGCAGCCCGCCCGCAGATGGGGATACCCACCAGCGTGATGAGCAGGGTGACCAGCAGAAAGAGGGCCGGCCATGGCAGCAGCAGCGCCGCCAGCGGCAGGGCCAGCATGGAGCCCCAGGTCCCCGGACCACGCGGCGCCAGACCCGCGCCAAAACCGAAAGCCAGCAGCAACACAGGGCTTCGCACCAGTTGGGACAGACTCGGGTTGGGCACGCTCATGCGAAATGATTCCAGGCAGCAGATTGGAGGGCGACCACTCTACCCTGCCCCTCATCCAGTCGCATGCCGGGCTCCGCCTCGACGCAACCGATCCGGGTCCAGCGCAGCGCCGGGCAGCGTTGCTGCAGGTCTTCGTCGGGCGCCACCGCGACCAGCAGTTCGTAGTCATCACCGCCGTGCAGCTGGCAGTGG
>JBFHON010000276.1:0-3877 GCA_041593295.1 Oceanococcaceae bacterium
CCATCCGTGAAGCTTTCCGCGTTCTGTACCGGCAGGACCTGGCCCTGGAAGAGGCGATTGCCCGGCTCAAGGCCATGCCGGATGCCGAAGGTGATATCGCGCTGCTGACCACATTCCTGAGCGAATCCAAACGTTCCATCATCCGTTGAGGGCGGCAGGGTGCGCGTAGCCATTGTCGCCGGCGAATCTTCCGGAGATCAGCTTGCCGCAGGCCTGATGCGTGCATTGCGTGAGCGGGTTCCCGGGGTCAGCTTCGAAGCGGTTGCGGGCCCGAAGATGCGCGAGCAGGGTTGCGACCTCATCGCCGACGCTGACGAACTCGCGGTTATGGGGATTGCCGAAGTGCTGCCGGAAGTTCGGCGTCTGTGGAAACTGCGCCGCAGCCTGATCAAGCACTGGCGTGCCAACCCTCCGGATGTCTTCATCGGTGTGGATGCTCCCGACTTCAACCTGGGCCTGGAAAAGGCGCTGAAGAAGGCCGGCGTTCCCACCGTGCATTACGTGAGTCCTACCGTGTGGGCCTGGCGGGAAGGACGTGTTCATCGCATTGCCGAGGCCGCCAACCTGGTCCTGTGCCTGTTCCCCTTTGAACCCCAGTGCTACCGCGAAGTCACGGTGGACGCGCGCTTTGTCGGGCACCCATTCGCGCAGGCGATGCGGGAGTTGCCAATTGCGGAGGAAGCGCGTGAAAAGCTGGGTTGCCCCCGCACCGGGCCGCTGGTCGCGCTGGTGCCGGGCAGTCGGCGAGGCGAGGTGGGGATGGTGGGGCCCGCGATGCTGTCGGCGGCAGCAAAGCTGCAGCAAGCCCTTCCGCAATTGCGCTTTGTGCTGCCTGCCGCATCCGCGGAGCGGCGCGTACAGCTGGAAGAATTGCTGCGCTCCCACCCCGCGCTGAAGGTTCAGATGATCGATGGTGACATGCGCATGGCGCTGCGTGCTGCCGATGCCGCCTGGGTTACCTCCGGGACCGCGACGCTGGAAGCGCTGCTGGCCGGGACGCCCATGGCCGTGGTGTATCGGGCCTCGGCACTGACGAATTTCCTGCTGCGCAAACTGGGCCTGCTCAAGAGCCGCTTTGTGTCACTGCCAAATGTGCTGGCGGCACGCGCCGTGGTGCCGGAATTCCTGCAGGAGCAGGCCGAAGTGCCCGCGCTGGTGCGGGCAATGCAATTGCTGCTGACCAATGCAGGCGCGCGGCAGGCTCAGCTTGAGGCCTTTGCCGAGTCCGCAGCACAACTGGACCAGCCGACCGACCAGCGTGCCGCCGATGCGGTGCTCGAACTGGTTCAGGGCTGATGCTGGCGGGCGTGGATGAAGCCGGGCGGGGGCCGCTGGCCGGGCCGGTAGTCGCCGCCGCGGTGGTTCTGGCTGCGCCCATCGCCGGGCTGGACGATTCCAAAAAGCTTTCCGCGCGCAAGCGCGAGGCCCTGGCTGAACGGATCCGTGAGCAGGCGCTGGCTTACGGGATCGGGCATGCCAGCCCGCAGGAAATCGACCAGCTCAACATTCATCACGCGACCCTGCTGGCCATGTCGCGCGCGCTGGAGGCCTTGCGGGTTCCGTACAGCGAGGTGGCTGTCGATGGCAAGTTTGTTCCCGACAGCCCGGTGCCAGCGCAGGCCATTGTCGGTGGTGATGGCAAGGTGGCAGAAATTTCGGCGGCCTCCATACTGGCCAAAACCACGCGAGACGCACTGTTGGTGAAGATGGAAGAGGAATTTCCGGGTTACGGTTTTGCCCAGCACAAGGGGTACCCGACGGCGGCGCACCTGGCGGCCCTGCAGCAGCTCGGGCCGTGTCCGCATCATCGCCGCAGTTTTGCGCCGGTCGCGCAGAGGCTGCTGGCCCTATGAGCAATAACCTGAATACTCCAGAGGTCGCCGCGGCGTTCGTCCACCTCCGCCTGCACACCGAATATTCGCTGTGTGATTCGATGGTGCGCATCAAGCCGTTGATGAAGGCTGCTGCAGAAGCCGGTCAGCGTGCACTGGGCCTGACCGACGCCAGTAACGTTTTTGCGCTGGTCAAGTTTTACCGTGCTGCACTGGGCAGTGGGATCAAGCCGCTGGTCGGGGCGGAAATCCGATTCGACATGGGGGGCGGGCAATTTGTTCTGGCCGCCTTGTATTGCCGTAACCGGAATGGCTTCCGGCATCTGTCCCAGCTGCTGACCCGGGTCCACCTCGAGGGGCGGGAAGACGAGGAAAACCCGACGGCGCAGTTCGCCTGGCTGGAGACTACGGCTGCGGACCTGGAGTGCGTGCTGTGCACGGGCGACCAGAGTCTGGGCAAGGCGCTCGCGGATGATGATGCTGCGCAGTCTGCGGCCTTGATTGCCCCCTGGGAACCCCTGTTTCCGGAGCGGCTCTGGCTGGGGGTCGAGCGACTTGGCCGGCCGGCCGATGAAACCGTGGTAGCAGGTGCGGTGGAGTGCGCGCTGGAGCGGGATTTGCCGCTGCTGGCGACCAACTCGGTCCGCTTTCTGGATGCGGAAGACTTCGAAGCGCACGAAGCCCGGGTCTGCATCTACGAAGGGGAGCGGCTGGATGACCCCAATCGGCCGCGCCGGCATACCCGTGAGCAATACCTGAAAACCGGCGAGCAAATGCTCGCGTTGTTTGCCGACCTTCCCGAAGCTGTCAGCAATACGGCGGTGCTCGCCCAGCGTTGCAGTGTCGAGATGGAGTTTGGCAAGAACGTGCTGCCGGATTTCCCGACACCATCGGGGGAAACGGCCAACGAGTATCTGATCACCTTGTCCCGGGAAGGGTTGGCCGAGCGACTCAAGACCGGCGTGTTGCACGCCAGCAAGGAAGACTACGAAGCCCGGCTGGAACGCGAGCTGGGGGTCATCAACCAGATGGGTTTCCCCGGTTACTTCCTGATCGTGGCGGACTTCATCCGCTGGTCACGGGACAACGGCGTGCCGGTGGGGCCGGGGCGGGGCTCCGGGGCCGGTAGCGTGGTGGCCTGGGTGCTCGGCATTACCGACCTGGACCCCCTGCAGTTCGACCTGCTGTTCGAACGTTTCCTTAATCCCGAACGGGTCTCCATGCCGGATTTCGATGTGGACTTCTGCATCGAAGGGCGCGACCGGGTCATCGATTACGTGGCCCAGAAGTACGGCCGCGACCAGGTTTCGCAGATCATCACCTACGGGTCGATGGCGGCCAAGGCGGTGGTGCGCGATACGGGACGCGTTCAGGGGCACGGTTACGGCTTTGTTGACGGCATCGCCCGCCTGATCCCGCTGACCCTGGGGATCAGCCTGAGCGAAGCGCTGCAGGAGGCCGAGGAGCTGCGGTCGCGCTACGAGAATGAAGAGGAAGTCACCGACCTCATCAACACGGCGCTGAAGCTCGAGGGGCTGGCGCGGAATGCCGGCAAGCATGCCGGGGGCGTGGTCATTGCGCCGGGCGCGCTGACCGAGTTTACGCCGCTGTACGTTGACCCCGAAGGTAACCCGGTAACCCAGTTCGACAAGGACGATGTCGAGTCGGTGGGGCTGGTCAAGTTCGACTTTCTCGGCCTGAAGACGCTGACGGTCGTGGACCGTGCCGCCACGCTGGTCAACCGGCGGCGGGTGGGCGAGGGCAAGAAGGAGGTCGATATCCGCCTGCTGCCCATCGATGACGATGCGGTCTACGAACTGCTGGCGTCGGGGCGGGTGACGGCCTGTTTCCAGATTGAATCTGCGGGCATGCGGCGACTGGTCCGGGACCTGCGACCGGATTGTTTCGAGGACATCATCTCGCTGCTGGCGCTGTTCCGGCCGGGACCGCTGCAAAGCGGCATGGTGGAGGATTTCGTCAAGCGCAAGCACGGGGAGCAGGAGATCACCTACCCGCATCCGTCGCTGGAGCCCATCCTGAAGCCG
>JBFHON010000277.1:0-3865 GCA_041593295.1 Oceanococcaceae bacterium
CCAGAAACAGCGTTTCCAGAGCGGTCACTAGCCCTTGCCGTGCTGCGTGATCGTGTTCAATGAGCGAGTCGTCTGCCTCGATACTGTTGATTTCTGGCCAGCCGGGTTCGTAGTAATCGCCATGATGGCCGGTCACGGCAGCCAGCCAGTTTTTCCAACGTTCCCGTGTAGTGTCTGGGTCAAGATCGAGCCATTCGACAAGCTCTTGGTATCCCCATACCATACCTGCACGGCCATGATCGAAGTGCTGGATATCGTCCGGTGCAATGTCGTGATCGCAGCCCTTTTCCAATCGCCGCCACGCGGCTGTGGTCGCTTCGAAAGCCTTGAGCTGGAAGCGTACGTCGAGTTTTCCCAGGTCATGCAGGGCGATGAAAAACAGTACCCATGCACGCAAACGTGCCACATCGATGTTGGGCGAGGCGAAGGACAGCTCGAATCTGGCGCGCAATGCAGGGCTGGCATCCCACCAGTATGTGGCGACGGACGCGACATCCAGGCAGTGATACACCAATGGGTGCCATTTGGGCTCACCGGGATAATTCGGGTCAGCCTTGCCCCAGTAGCGGAAAATTGGATCGGTGTTCCTTGTCATAATCTGTCAACTGAATGGGTGCCGGTTGGTTCCTCTTTAGCGGGTCTTTGGAACTTCATGAACTCGCTGTTTCACCGATTCTCCCACCCCCCCCCTGCCAAAACCTGACCGCCTGCCTGGCCTGATCAGGATTTTTCAGCGCTCCTTGCCCAGGCAACACTTCTTGTATTTCTTCCCGCTGCCGCAGGGGCAAGGGTCGTTGCGGCCGATTTTGGGGCCCGCGCGGACGTAGGTTTCCGTCCAGAGAGTCGGATCGTCGAGATAATCGCTCCGTTCGACGTGTTCCCGAGATTCTTCGGTCCAGCGCCGCTGGCGTGCGGCAATGGCCTCGGGCTCGTAGAACCGCCAGGGATCGTCGAAGCGCTCCCAGTCTGGACGGTCTTCGTCGCGTTCGTAGGCGTGCTCGATGTCCCGCGCATCGAAATGGCGGCCGAGTCCAAGTTGCTGTGCGGCGAGGGCGTCGAGCAGGGCGCGGTGGCGGTCACGCGGGAAGTCGATGAGGGTATTGCCCAGGTTGAGCCGGACGTAGCGCTCTTCCTGTTCGTCGCCGGCCAGTTCCGCGGCCCAGTCGAGGGCGGTCTCGAATGCCGTGCCGCCTGCATGCAGGGCGAAGGCAAGATAAGGGTCCATGGCATTCACGCGGATATAGCCGCCAAGTGAGCGATCTCCCACGAGCGTGCGCAGCGGCTGTGACAGAGTGGCGGGTTTGTTGGCGAACAGCGCCGGCCAGTTGCCCGCCAGCCAGTCCTGGGTGTTGTTGTCCCGCGCAGCATCGAGTTTGCGCATCAGCGCGACCAGCAGCCGGCCGGCGGCGTCGGTGGGGATGAGGCCCAGGATCATGGCGCTGTGCAGTCGCAGCCACCAGTCGCCTGCCTCGTTCTCGTCGGTCCAGAACGCGGGGGTGTCGAGGAGCCGCGTCAGTGCGTCCACCATCGCGTCGCCGCGGGCGGCGCAGGCGTCGATGAGCGTGCGTGGTGCGCGGTCTTCATGTTGGCGCAGATGGGCAATGAGCGTCGCCTCGTCCATGCCGGCGAGGTCGGCGTCGGTGTACGTGGGCAGCGCAGCTGTCGCATCGGTCGCGCCGGTCGCGCCGCTGTATTCTGCTGGCGGTTCGTGAACTGCATGACTGTTGCCCGAAGCCTGTGTGTTGTCCATGGACGGCGACGCCAGGGTCTCGCTCAGTTCCTGCATCTCCTCCAACGCGGCGATGATCCGTTCCAGTGGCAATGCCGACCAGCGGCGCAGGGCCTCGCGGCGCGAGCCTTCCCAGGTGGTCAGGTTCCAGTCGATGCGGTCTTCGGGTGGCTTATTTGTCGGCATCGTCTTCCAGCAGCAGAGGCGCAGGTGTTCGATGTCGATGCGGTCCTGTTCCCGACCGACGGCTTCCTTCATGCGGATCAGGGTCGGAATCGAGACGAAGCGTACGTCGATCGAACCGTACAGGGGTTTTAGCAGGGCGTGTGCGAATTCCTCATCGAACGGAAAGGGTTCGGACACGAAGATGTCGATGGGGGTTTCGGGGTGTGCGTCGCTCCAGAACTGTAACACCTGCATGCCTTTGTCGCGGATCCAGCCTTCACGGGTTGCGTCATCGGCGAACTGTTCGGGAGTGACAGGGACGGAAGGTTTGTAGCCAAGCGTCCCCAGCGCCGTGAAGGCCTTTGCGATATTGTCGGGAATCAGTTGAATGACCAGGTCGGCATCCTTGGTGAAGCGCAGGTAGCCGTGGGCATTCACGGCCAGGCCGCCGGCGATCAGATAGCGGACACCTGCCGCATTCAAGGACCGGACAATGGCTTCGAAGCTGATCAGTTTCACGTTATCTGCCTCTTCCATGCATTGGAGCAGGGTGCACCCATGACTGTTTTTCGGATTATGCCTGATCGCTTTGCCAAAAGTTGTCCGCCGCTTTGATTCGTTTCATCGCTCTGTGCCGGCCTCATGGCAACATCCCCCGGGTTCCGCTTGCGCTTCACCCGGACTACGCGTTGCGGTATTTCTCTGCCGCCGCGCTGAGCGTCACAGCCACCCGTTCTCGCAGTTCGACTGGCGCGAGCACTTCCACCTCCGGCCCGTACTTGAGGATGTCCATCACCAACTCCTCCGGCCGGCTGTAGGGCACTTTGAGTTCGTAGCTGCCGTCGGGCAGGACGCTGCTTTGCTGCTGCGGGTGCCATTGCTCATCGGCAACCCAGCGGGCGGCGCTGGGGGTGAAGCGAAGGCTGGCAGTCGCACTGGGTTCGCCGGCAAAGATGTCGTAGGCGCTGGCGAAGTGGCGGTCGAGTTCGGCTTCGCTAAACTCGTGAGCCGTTTCGTCAATAATTTCAATGGGGTGAAGTCTGTCGAGAGAGAAATGCCGGAAGCCTTTGCGCAGATGGCACCAAGTATCGAGGTACCAGTTGCTGCGGTAGTACACCAGGCGCTGTGGGGAAACGGTGCGTTCCGTGGTTTCGTCGCGACCACGCCCGTGGTAGAGCAGGCGCAGCTGTTTACGCGCTATCAGGGCGCTGGCGACGGTACTGTAGACAACAGGGTCAGTGGGCCGTGAAGCGATCTGCAATATCCTCACGCGACGCGCGATCTCGGGGTTGCCTGCCGTTTGATGGGACAGCAGGTCATTCAGGCGGGTGCGTATGGTAGATATATAGGGTTCAAACAGGCCTGGCTGCAGTGCACTGAGCAGCTGATGGGAGGTCAGCAGGGCGTGCAGCTCTGTCGGACTGAACCAGAGACCCGGCAGTTCGTAACGCTGCTGCGAATAGCTGTAGCCATTCTGCTCTCGGTTGTATTCGATAGGGGCATACAGTTCATCGCGAAGTTCAGCGATCACGCGCCGCGCGGTGCGTTCCGAGCATTCCAGCTCCTGCTGAATCGTGGTCAACGCCACGGGGCGGCGACGGCTGCGGAACAGATTGTGGAGTTTGTACAGGCGATTGAGCTTGTCCATGCGGCCTTTACGGGGTGGGTGGCATCCGTGCGACGGGTCCGGGGTCGCGGCTTGTTTTCTTGAATTTAGCTTAGTCGGTCTGTTGAAGGAATAGGGGATGAGGCGGATAGGGCTTGGCGGATACTGAACAGGCTGGTATAAACCCCGCTGATTTTTCGCATTGGTTAGGAACTTATGTCACACCCGTCGTTGCCCATCTTCAATGTCGATCTGCACAGTTTCGAATCCCTGGTCATCGAGGCCTCGCATCAGCGACCGGTGCTGCTCGATCTGTGGGCCGACTGGTGCGCGCCCTGCGTAGTGATCGCGCCGATTCTGGAAAA
>JBFHON010000278.1:0-3859 GCA_041593295.1 Oceanococcaceae bacterium
AGCTGCTTCAGGCCGAGGCTGACGCGCATGCGCTCACGATCGAACTTGAGCACCTTGACGTCGAGTTCCTGACCGACTTCAACCACTTCAGCCGGATCCTTGACGCGCTTCCAGGCCATGTCGGTGATGTGCAGCAGACCGTCGATACCACCCAGGTCCACGAAGGCCCCGTAGTCGACCAGGTTCTTGACCACACCGTGCAGCACGACGCCTTCCTGCAGCGTTTCGAGCAGCATTTCGCGCTCTTGGCTGTATTCGGCTTCCAGCACTTCGCGGCGGCTCAGCACCACGTTGTTGCGCAGCTTGTCCAGCTTGATGACCTTGAACTCGAGGGGCTTGCCTTCGAGGTACGCGGTATCACGAACCGGACGGATATCCACCAGCGAGCCGGGCAGGAAGGCGCGGATCTTGTCCACGTCGACGGTGAAACCGCCCTTGACCTTGCCGCTGATGACACCGGTGATGATCTGGCCAGCTTCGAAAGCCGTGCCCAGACGATCCCAGGTGCGAATGCGTTCGGCTTTGTCTTTCGACAGGCGGGTTTCGCCAAAGCCGTCTTCCAGGGCTTCCAGCGCCACTTCAACAGTGTCGCCCTCACCAATGGTGAGTTCCCCTTCCATGTTCTTGAACTCTTCGAGCGGGATTACGCCCTCGGATTTCAGCCCGGCATCAACGATAACAACATCCGGCTTGATGTGGATCACACGCGCCTGGACGATATCGCCCGGTTGCATGCTCTGGCCGGATTTCAGGCTCTCTTCAAAGAGTTCAGCAAAACTTTCAGTCATGTAGGTTGTCGTAAATTAAGTATGTAATCGCCCGCTGCATCCTGCGGCGGTCGGGTTCAAGAAAAACACCAGCGTCCTTGCCTGTGCTCCATGAAAAAACACCAGCACAGCGGGTTACTCCGCCTTGCCAGCGTCCTTATCAAATTTTTGCCGAATGCACCCGCAAAGGGGCTGTTTAGCGCTGCTTATATCAACCGCGCCTGCGCCATGTGGCCCAAAGCTGCGGTGAGCACTTCCTCGACTGACATCGACGTGCTGTCGAGGATCAACGCATCGGCAGCAGGACGAAGCGGAGCCGCAGAACGATTGCGATCCCGATCATCACGCGCACAGATGTCGCTGTAAATCCCTTCAAAAATAGCATCTTTTCCCGCTGCAATCAATTCGGCATAACGCCGACGCGCCCGTTCCTCGGCGCTGGCCTCGAGGAAGATCTTGCACGGGGAATCCGGAAACACCACGGTCCCCATGTCGCGACCATCGGCAACCAGGGGCTGCGGCTCAGCAAACCGGCGCTGATATTCCAGCAGGGCGGCACGCACTTCGGGCCGCACCGCCAGCCTCGAAGCCCCGGCACCCGCCTCTTCCGTGCGGATCAGCGGTGCCACGGACTCGCCGTCCAGCCAGACCGCATTGGTGCCAATGTCAAAGCGCAGGTCCATCCCGGCAGCAGCGGCAGCAGCCTGATCATCAGCCAGGCCGAGCCGGCTGACCTTGAGCGCCAGCACCCGGTAGATGGCACCACTGTCCAGGTAGGCCCAGTCGAAGCGGCCGGCAATCGCGCGCGCCAGCGTACCCTTGCCGGAACCGCTGGGGCCGTCGATGCAGACGACCGGCCGGCTCACTCGGCCACCTCGGTTTCCTGCAGGTCAAAACCCAGCCCGCGCATCAGCGCCGCAAAGCCGGGGAAACTGGTGGCCACGTTCGCGCAGTCACGGATTTCCATCGGGCCACTCGCACGCAGCGCGGCGATCGCAAAGCTCATGCTGATGCGGTGGTCGCCGTGCGCATCAATGACGCCGCCGGTCCAGGTCTTCTGCCCCTGAATCACCATGCCGTCAGGACGCTCCTCAACCGGCACACCAATCGCACGCAGCCCCCGAACCATGGCCCCGAGCCGGTCGGACTCCTTGACCTTCAACTCCTCGGCTCCGCAGATCCGGGTTTCCCCGTTGGCCGCTGCTGCGGCAATGCACAGGGCCGGGATTTCGTCGATCCCCAGCGCCACCAGCGACCCGGAAATTTCGGTGCCTTTCAGTTCCGAGCCACGCACCCGAATGTCCGCCACCGGTTCGCCACCGAGCAGATCGACATTCAGCAACTCCACCCGGGCGCCCATGTTGCGCAGCACGCGCAGCACGCCGTCGCGGGTCGGATTGGTGCCCACACGGCGCACGGTCAGCTCGCTACCCGGCGTGATCGCCGCAGCAACCAGCAGGAAGGCCGCCGATGACAGGTCGGCCGGAACACTGATATGTGTCGCCTTCAGGGTTTGCCCACCTTTGACCGTGGCACGGCGGCCGGCATATTCGAGGTCCACGCCAAAAGCCTGCAACATGCGCTCGGTGTGATCCCGCGTGGGTGCCGGTTCGATGGTGGTGGTCTCGCCTTCGGCGGACAGCCCGGCAAGCAGCACCGCGGATTTGACCTGGGCGCTGGCCATGGGCAGCGTGTATTGCATCCCGCGCAGCGCGGCCTTGGGGTGTATGTGCAGCGGCGCCGTTCCCTTTTCGGTGGCGCTGATGTCGGCACCCATTTCCGCCAGCGGGTCCAGCACGCGGCGCATGGGACGGCGGCTGAGGCTGCTGTCACCGGTGAGCGTCACCTCCACGTTCCGCCCCGCAAGCAGCCCGCAGAACAGGCGCATGGAGGTGCCGGAGTTCCCCAGATCCAGCGGTCCACCGGGGCTCTTCAGGGGGGCACCACCAAGACCTTCGATACGCAGCTCGGTTTCGCTGACCCGGTGCACCGTCGCACCCAGGCTTTCTACCGCGCGCAAGGTGGCCAGACAGTCTTCACCGTCCAGGAAATACTCGACCGTCGTGACGCCGTCGGCCAGCGCACCAAACATCAGCGCCCGATGAGAGATCGACTTGTCCCCCGGCACATCTACAACCCCGGTCAGGGGTGCCCCGGCTTTCACCGTCCAGTCCAAGCGCATCAATCGGCCTCCGCCATGCGTATCCAGTTTTCCCGGGTCGCCTGGGCGCGGCTGAATCGCTCGTGCAGCGCTGCGGCATTTCCGGTGTTGATTTCTTCACGCACCCTTTGCAGGTCCGCAATGTATTGATCCAGTGCCGACGTCACCGCGGCCTGATTGGCGCCGACGATGTCGCGCCACATGTCCGGGTTGCTGGACGCGATGCGCGTCAGGTCACGCAGCCCGCCGGCCGCGTAGGCAAAGACTTCGCGTTCGTTGCCCGCATCGGCCAGGGTACCAATGAGCTGGTAGGCAATGACATGCGGCAGGTGCGAGGTCAGCGCCAGAATTTCATCGTGATGACGATCCGGCATCAGCGACACCGACGCACCCACGGCCTCCCACATGGCCTGCACCCGCGTCACCGCATCGGTCGCCGCTGCGGGGTGCGGGGTCAGGATGACCCGGCGGTGCCGGTACAGCTCGGCAAACGCCGCTGCCGGGCCGCTCTTTTCGGTGCCTGCCACGGGGTGCCCGGCGACGAAGTTTTCCGGCACCGCCCCGAGAGTGGCCTCCAGGTCGGCATGCACGCTGGCCTTGGTGCTCCCGCAGTCGGTCACCACGGCAGCGTGAGGCCAGATCGGTGCCAGTTGCTTAAACAGCTCCCGGTACTGCCCCATCGGAATGGCAATGACCACCATGTCCGCGCCTTCTACGGCACGTGCCAGGTCCACTTCCCCGCGGTCGATCAGCCCCAGGTAGTGCGCGGTGTCCAGCGTTTCCTGTCGACGCGAGTAGCCCACGACCTCGCGGACCTGATGCCGCTCGCGCAGTGCTGCAGCCAGGGAACCGCCGATCAGGCCGACACCAATGACACACAGGCGCTCAATCATGCGCCGCACCGCTTCCTGCCCGTGCTGTCTGCTGCTGC
>JBFHON010000279.1:0-3851 GCA_041593295.1 Oceanococcaceae bacterium
CAGAACACGTCGTTCAGTGGCACGTTGATGACCAGGTCCGCACCCTTGAGCAGCAGGGTCTTGAGCTTGAAGCGGGAAATGTCCGCAGCGCGCATGGCCACTTCGTAGCTGGTGCCCAGGGGTTTCAGCGCATCGGGCAGTGGGGCCACGTCCACCCCGATGACCAGATCCGCCCCCAGGTTGCGCACATGGGAGACCGGCACCGGATCGACAATGCCGCCGTCCATCAACTTGTAATCCCCCTGGGGCACCGGAGGGAACACGCCGGGAATGGCACAGCTCGCCATGATGGCCGGCACCAGCGGGCCTTCCTGCAGAATGACTTCGCGGCCGGTGCTCAGGTCAAAGGTGACCACGGCGAGGGGAATCAAAGCCTCCTCGATATTCACCGGCGGGATCAGGTATTCCACATTGGTCCGCAGAACTTCCTCGGTGAACAGGGCGTTTTTGGTGACCGAGGTGGCGAACACCGCGCTCTGTGCCAGCCGCACCCGCATCTTGTCGTAGAAGTTCTGCCGGGTTTCCTCGGTCTGCCGCAGGTAGCCCAGCTTGGTGTTGTCGTAGATTTCCGAATTCAGGTAGTGGCGCACCTGGGTCAGGCAGGGAGCCAGCTTGGGGCGAAAGGCATACATGGCCCCCACCGCAGCGCCGGCACTGGAGCCGGCGATGGCATCAATCGGAATCCCGGCCTGTTCGAGGACCTCGATCACACCCAGGTGGGCAAAGCCGCGTACCCCGCCGCTGCCCAGAGCCAAACCCAATTTGCTCATCGTTCCTTTCCGTCTTTGCGTCGTCGCTGCTGCGCCGTCTTGCGCCATACATTGCGGCCAGTTGAAAAATTTTTCAGCCCCTCTGCAGCTCGCGCAGCCATGAGGGCGGGCCGGCCTGCAGCCGCTGTTCGGCAAACGGAGCAGATAGTGGCAACATGATCCTGCCAGCCGCAGACCCGTGAAGCCACGTTACGACCATGTCGGTGATGAAAAAATCCGACCAGAGTGAGACAGCATGACTACCAAAGACTCGACCTTTGCCGGTGGGAACACGACAAGTAACGAGATCATGCGGGCCATTGCCGCGGCAAGCCTGGATGCGCTGATCACGGCAGATGCCGTGGGCGACATCATCGAGTTCAGCCCGTCGGCAGAGAAGCTGTTTGGCTATACGCGCAGCGAAGTGCTGGGGCGTTCGGTGGCGGAAATCGTGATTCCGCCGCACCTGCGAGATGCCCACACCGCCGGCATGGCCCATTACAACGCGACCGGTGAGGGTCCGGTCATCAACACCCGGGTGGAGGTGCCGGCGATCCGCCGCGACGGCGAGGAGTTCACCGCAGAACTCACCGTCATTCCGCTGATGATTGACGAGCAGCGCTACTTCACGGCGTTCGTTCGCGACATCAGCGAGGAAAAGGCCCGGCAGGCCGAGTTGCAAACGGCGCGCAAGGTGGCCGAGTACGCCAATCACGCCAAGACACGTTTCCTGGCGACGATGAGCCACGAACTGCGAACACCATTGCACTCGATCCTGGGCGCAAATGACCTGCTCCAGGACGCCGACCTCGGTGAGCGCGAGCAGGGCATTGCCCGGATCATCCAGCAGTCCGGCGAGGCCCTGCTGGGCCTGATCAGTCAGATTCTCGATTTTTCGAACATGGACACGGCGGGTATCGCGCTGGCCCCCGAGCCGGTCAACCTGCGCCCCTTGCTGGAAAACACCCTGGCCCGGGTGCGACCGCTGGCCCAGGACAAGGGCCTGGATCTCACGCTGGAGGTGCCCGAGGACCTGCCGGCATGGGTCGAGGTCGACGGGCCGCGTCTGCAAAACGTGCTGTCCAACCTGCTGGACAACGCCCAGAAATTCACCGCGGAGGGGCAGATCGGGCTGACCGTGGAAATCGTCGAGCGGACCGCGGCAAATCTCAGCCTGCGCTTCACGGTGCACGACAGCGGCGTGGGGATCGCGCCGGAAGTTCAGGGGCGGCTGTTCGAGGATTTTGCGCAGGTCGATGACACCGATTCCACAGCCTATGCCGGGATGGGCCTGGGGCTGACCATCTGCCAGCATGTTGTGCGCGCGATGGGGGGGCAGATTGACGTGCGCAGCACGCCGGGGCAGGGCTCCGCCTTCGCTTTCACGGTGCAGATGCCCCTGGCCGAAGAGCCACCGCAGGTACCGCGTCACGTAGCGGTCGACCCGCCCCGGGTGCTGGTCGTGGAGGATGGCCCCACCAACCAGATCATCGTTCGCGCGATGCTCGAGCGTGCCGGTTATCAGGTCGATATCGCCGCCAACGGGCTGGCCGCGGTGGAGGCGGTCGAGGCACAGCGCTATCGGGCGGTACTGATGGACTTGCGGATGCCCATTCTGGATGGCCTGGAGGCCACCCGACAGATCCGGGAACGGCGCTCCCGGCATGGCCAGGTGCCCATCATTGCGCTGACGGCCAACGTGACCGATGCGGACAAGCGCCGCTGTTTCGAGGCGGGCATGAATGATTTCCTGGCCAAGCCGATCAATCGGGACAAACTGCTCGAGCGTCTGGGCGTGTGGTGTGCCAAATCCCAAAGCCGGGTGGAACAGGATCGATGAAGCCGGCGCCGGAAATTGCCGACGAGGATGCCCGCTGCCAGGCGCTGGTGGACCTGTCGATCCTGGATACCCCCAGTGAAGAGCGGTTTGACCGGATCACCCGGCTGGTGCGCAAGCATTTCGGGGTCAAGATCGCCCTGGTCAGTCTGGTTGATCGCGACCGGCAGTGGTTCAAGTCCCGTCAGGGGCTGGACGCCACGCAAACCGACCGTTCGATCTCGTTCTGTGGCCATGCCATCGAAAGGAACGAGGTGTTCGTGGTCGAAGACACCCACGCCGATGACCGGTTCTGTGACAACCCGCTGGTTACCGATGCCCCGCATATCCGTTTTTATGCCGGTTGCCCGCTGCACAGCGAGGGCGGGCATCTGCTGGGCACGCTGTGCATCATCGATGATGCGCCCCGGCGTTTCGACCGGGAGGATCGCAGCGCGCTGCTGGATTTCGGGCTTCTGGCGGGCAAGGAGTTGCGTCAGCGCCAGCGCCGGCAACCGGCCTGGGTCGGGTTCTTTGCCCGACTCGTCCGCTCATCGGGTGCGCCGCAGTCGGCATGGTGGGGGCGGCTGCTGCGAAGCTGGCGCCCGGCTGCTGAGCGCCTGTCCGAACGTCAGTTTGCCGCGCTGAGCGGGTTCGTCATCGCCTGCCTGCTGGGCTGGGCGGCGCTGGCCTGGGATCAGCAGCAGTTGCGCAACAGCGAAGCACAGGCCCGGCAGGAAGCTCTGCAGACACTGGGTTTGATGCGGGGAGAGCTGGAAACCGCGCTGAACGCGCGTTTGCACCTGGTGCATGGGCTCAGTGGGCTCGTGCATGCGGACCGCGTGATTCGGGAGGAAGCCTTTCAGGCTTTTGCCCAGCAACTGGGAACCGGTGTCAGCCAGATACGCAGTCTGCAACTGGCGCCTGGTGGCGTCGTCAAGCATGTCTGGCCCCTGGAACAAAACCGGAAAGCAATCGGTCATGACCTGCTGGCTGACGCGTCACGAAGGGAGGCGGCAATGCGGGCGATCGAAGCCCGTCAGATCTGGTTGGCCGGTCCGATCAATCTGCTGCAGGGCGGGCAGGCTTTGATAGGTCGCCTGCCGATCTTCATGTCCGAGAATGTGGGCGACGTTGATGAAGTCTGGTGGGGCTTTGCGACGATTCTGATCGATGTGCCCGAACTGCTGACCGAGGTCGGGCTGCTGCCGGGAATTGCGCGCTTCGACTTTGCGCTGCGTGGTCGGGATGCGCTGGGCCGGTCCGGCGAGGTGTTCTTTGGCGAC
>JBFHON010000280.1:0-3848 GCA_041593295.1 Oceanococcaceae bacterium
AGAACACCATGCCGATCGACTGCACCCAGTCCGGCAGGGCGGTGTAGTGCAGGTGATGCGGACCGGCCCACATGTAGGTCGAGATCAGCGCCCAGAAGTGCACGATCGACAGGCGATAGGAGTAGATCGGACGCCCGGCCTGCTTGGGGATGAAGTAGTACATCATCCCGAGGAAGCCGGCCGTCAGGAAGAAGCCCACCGCGTTGTGGCCGTACCACCACTGCACCATCGCATCCACCGACCCGGAGTACAGCGAGTAGGACTTGGTGAGGCTGATCGGCACGGCCAGGCTGTTCACGATGTGCAGCACGGCAATCGTCAGAATGAAGGCACCGTAGAACCAGTTCGCCACATAAATGTGGCTGACCGTGCGCTTCATGATCGTGGTGAAGAAGACCACCGCGTAGGCCACCCACACCGCCGCGATCAGCAGGTCGATCGGCCACTCCAGCTCGGCGTATTCCTTGGACTGCGTGATCCCCAGCGGCAGGGTGATCGCCGCCGCGAGAATGACCACCTGCCAGCCCCAGAAGGTGAAGGCTGCCAGCTTGGGAAAGGCCAGCGGCGCATGACAGGTCCGCTGGACCACCCAGTATGAGGTGCCGATCAGCGCCGACCCCCCGAAGGCAAAAATCACTGCGTTGGTATGCAACGGCCGCAGGCGGCTATAGGTCAGCCACGGGATATCAAAATTCAGGGCGGGCCAGAGGAGTTGGGCGGCGATGACGACACCGACCAGCATCCCGACCACCCCCCACAAGATGGTGACCAGAGCGAATTGCCGCACCACGCGATCGTGGTACTGCAGCTCGGCTCCTGCTGCTGTAGACATGTATGGAAACTCCCAATTCAATGATTGCAGCGGCGATCATAGTGAGGTCCATCGCCACAAAACTTGACCTGGATCAACAGGGCACCAGGGTGACTCGGGCAAGGTTTCTCCCTCATGAATCCTCGCCCTCGCCTCAATATAGCCATGACTTCGCAGTCAACACCAGACCTGAACGGACTCCGCGTTCGCGAACTGCGGGCGCCGCGCTACACCTCCTACCCGACGGCGCTGGAGTTTCGGGAGCCGTTTCCGGCCGAGCGCTTCTTCGGCGAACTGGCGAACACCAACGACGAACCGGTGCCGGTTCCGCTCTCGCTGTATGTCCATGTGCCGTACTGCGCAGCGGCCTGCTTCTACTGCGGCTGCCACCGGGTCATCAACCGCAACCCCACCATGCACGCGGCCTATGTGGAACGCCTGCTGGCCGAAATCGAACTCACGCTGTCCCGTGTGGACCGCGATCGCCCGATCCAGCAGATCCACTTTGGCGGTGGCACCCCCAACCTGCTGCGCCCGGAGAGCCTGGAGCGCATCCTGCAGGCCCTGACCCGGCACAACCGCAAGACCCGCAACTGCGAAGTCTCCATCGAGGTGGACCCGCGGCATGTGCAGCCGGGCGATGCGGCGGCATGGGCCCGCATCGGCTTCAACCGCATCAGTCTGGGCGTGCAGGATGTGGATGCGGGTGTGCAGCAGGCCATCAACCGCGTGCAACCGCGCAGCCAGGTCGCCTTTGTGGTCGACGAGGCGCGCAAGGCTGGCATTCGCAGCATCAACTTCGACCTGGTGCTGGGGCTTCCGCAGCAGTCCACCGACACCATGGGCGAAACCCTGCGCTGGATCCAGTCGCTGCGCCCGGAACGGGTTGCGCTGTACCAGTACGCCCACATGCCCACCCGCTTTCCGGCCCAGCGGGCGATCATCGAGAGCGACCTGCCCACGGTGGCGGAGCGATTTGCCATGCAGCAGCAGTGCAACCAGGCGCTACAGCAGGTCGGCTACGTGAACATCGGTCTGGACCACTACGCCCTGCCCGCAGACGAACTCTCGCAGGCTCTGAAAGACGGTCGCCTACGGCGCAACTTCCAGGGCTACACCGTGCTTGGCGAAAGCGACCTGCTGGGCTTTGGCGTGAGTTCGATCAGCAATGCCGGACGCTGCATGGTGCAGAACGAACGCGACCTGCAGCGCTACGAGCAACAGATCGACAATCAGCAGTCGGCCATTACCCGCGGCCTGCTGCGCAACGCCGACGACCAGATTCGCGCCCGCGTGATCAACCGCCTGATGTGTGAGCGCGCGCTGGATACACAGGCCATCGCACAGGAAGAAAAGCTCGAATTCAGCCGCTACTTTGCCGACGCGGTTGCCCGCCTCGGTCAGCTCGACCCGCAGCAGGAGTTCCTCGACCGCAGCGGCCCGGTTTGGACCGTGACCACCACCGGCCAGGACTATCTGCGGTTGCTCGCCCAGTGCTTCGATCGCTACACCGGCGGCCCATCCCCGGCCCGTATTCCGCAGGCACCGCGCCGCGCCGGTCTGTCCTGAAGCCACCGGCTGCACGACCCGCGCGCATCCCCTACCCTAGCAATCCGATTCTGGTGGAAGTCCCCTGTGCGTCCGTCTGACCCGCATGCTGGCACAACCGCGGCCGCGGTCCAGGCGCGCTACCGCGCCATTCTGCAGGCGGCTACCGAGGCCGTGATCGTGATCGACCTCGAAGGTCGCATTCAGGAATACAACGCCGCCGCCGAAGCCATGTTTGGCTATACGGCCGCGGACACGCTCGGCCAGAACGTGTCGATGCTGATGGGCGAGCCCTACCAGTCGGCTCACGATGGCTATCTGCAGCGCTACCGGGAAACTGGCGAGGCCCGCATCATCGGTATCGGGCGCGAGGTGGAGGGGCGCCGTCAGGACGGCAGCACCTTCCCGATGGAGCTGGCCGTCGGTGAAATCCGCGAAGACGGCCTGACCGGTTTTGTCGGCCTGATCCGGGACATTTCCCGGCGCCGCGCCATTGAAGACACCCTGACGCAGCGGGAAGCCGAACTGCAACTGACCCTGGACCGTGCACCCATGGCCATCGCCAGCTGCACGCTCGACGGCCGGATCCGCTCCGCGAACGCCTCCTGCTGCCGCCTGTTCGAGGCCAGCGAAAGCGTGCTGGGCACCTCCCGGCTGGAGGACTGCATCGCCGCGGCGGACCGGGCCGCACATGCGGCCGCCTTTCAGCGGCTCGCCCGCGGCGAACTCGATGAGAACCAGATGTCGGTGCAGTTTTCCTCGCATTCCGGCAAGTTACTGCACATCGACCTGTTCGAGGCGCTGGTGCGCACGCGCACCGGTGAACCGCAGTTCATTCTTGCGGAGTTCATCAACCGGACGGCCGAAATCGAGGCCGCGCACCAGGTCGCCGCCCACCGCGAACAGCTGGCCCAGGTCGGTCGTCTGGGCCTGCTCGGTGAGATGGCGGCCGGGATTGCCCATGAGATCAACCAGCCACTGACCGCCGTCGCGGCCTATGCGCAGGCGGCCAGCCGCATGGCCCAACGCGAGGACTGCGAGCGCGAAGTGGTCATCAGCACGCTGGACAAGATCAGCCGGCAGATCGAACGCGCGAGCACCGTGATCAGCCGGATCCGGCAATTCACCCGCTCCACCTCCCTCACCAACACCCCGATCGCCCCGGGTGAACTGCTGAACGACCTGCGCGTGCTCGCAGAAGTCGATGTCCGCCGCAACGGTCTGCGCCTCCAGCTGGATGTCGCAGCCGAGTTGCCGTTGATTCGCGGCGATGTGGTCCAGTTGCAGCAGGTCCTGCTGAACCTGATCCGCAACGCCGCCGATGCAATGACGATCCAGCGCAGCGGTGACGAGATTGCCCTGAGCGCGCACCCGCGCGGGCAGGACTGGATCTGCATCACGGTGGAGGATTCCGGCCCCGGAATCGCCGCCGACATGGCCGAGCACCTGTTCGAGCCCTTCTACAGCTCCAAGTCCGACGGTTTCGGGC
>JBFHON010000281.1:0-3844 GCA_041593295.1 Oceanococcaceae bacterium
TCGCCGATGAGTGGGCGCGTTTTCTGCGGCAGACCGGTGTCCCGGTACCCGGTGGCGATGCCGGCGACCGGGCCTCGGTCTCCACCTACACCGTTGATGTTTTCAACGCCCAGCAGAACGCGGATTTCTCCGCCCTGCTGTTCAATATGGCCCGCACCGGCGGTGGCAAGTACTACCAGGCCAAGAACGAGGACGAAATCACCGCTGCCCTGACCGACATCTTCGGTGAAATCCAGGCCGTGAACTCCTCCTTCGCTTCCGCCAGCCTGCCGGTCAACGCGACCAACCGGGCCCAGAGCGAGAACCAGGTGTACATCGGCCTGTTCAAGCCGGACCGGCTCAAGAAGCCGCGCTGGTTCGGCAACCTGAAGCGCTACCAGCTCATTCTGGACCAGGGGCTGGTCACGGAACTGGGCGACCGCGAAGGCCGAAACGCCATCAACAACGAGACCGGCTTTATCACCGATTGTGCCGTCAGCTACTGGACCCGGGACTCCGGCAGCTACTGGCAGCAAGTGATTTCCGACGACCCGGACGCGGTCAGTGCCTGCCCCACCGCCGCCAATGTACATTCCGACTACCCTGATGGCCCGAGTGTGGAAAAGGCGGTGCAGCCCAGATCCTGCGCAGTGCCAACAGCAGCACGGCCAACGCCGATGCGCAGGGCAACTTCCCGGTGGTCCGTTCGATGTACACCCTGTCCGGCAACAGCGTGGTCAGCCTTTCCGGTCTCAGCGACACCCTGCTCCGGTATACCCGGGGTGCCGATGTCGGTTTCAGCCCCCAGGATGAAGACCAGGATGCCTTCACCGCTACCGAGACCCGCGCATCCATCCACGGCGATGTCATCCACTCCCGCCCGCAGGCCGTGAATTACGGCGGCTCGACCGGCGTGGTGGTCTATTACGGCGCCAATGACGGGGCCTATCGCGCCGTTCGCGGCGATACCGGCGAGGAAATCTGGTCCTTCATCGCACCGGAACATGTCGCCTTCCTGCCCCGGCTTCAGGCCAACTCACCCAAGGTGAATCTGTCGGGCGGCCTGTTCGGTAAACCCTACTTTTTCGATGGTTCCACCGGGCTGCTGCAGAACGAGGACAACTCGCAGGTTTATATCTACCCCAGCCAGCGGCGTGGTGGTCGCAAGGTCTACGGCTTCGATGTCTCCACGCCGTTGAGTGCCCCCGCATTCCTGGGCAGCAAGGGCTGCCCCAGCCAGACCTCCGACGCGGGCTGTGACGCCGGGTTCGAAAAGATGGGCCAGTCCTGGTCGCGTCCTTCGGTCATCCCGGTCAAGGTCGGCAACACGGAGGCGCAGTACCTGGTATTCGGTGGCGGCTACGATGTCTGTGAAGACGCCAACACCTCAACGCCTTCCTGCGCGAACTCCAAGGGGGCCGGCGTCTATGTCACCGATACCAAACTGAACAGCCTGGTGGCGTATTTCGACTTCACCGACACCGCCATCAACCCGGATGGCACCGAGCGCGGCGTAGCGGCAGACCTGGCCTTTTCCGATGCCAATGGCGACGGCTATGTGGACTACATCTATGCCGCCACAACCGGCGGCGCGATCTACCGCATCAACTTCTCCAACCCGGCCGGGGGACATGCTCCGCTGGACTCGGTGGCGGCCTGGTCTGCGGCCAAGATTGCCGAAACCACCGGCGGCGGCCGCAAGTTCCTGTTCAATCCCTTCGTGCTGCCGACCAGCAAGTCCACCTACATCGGCATTGGCTCCGGCGACCGCGAGCACCCGCTGGCGTCCCAGTACCCGACAACCGAAGGAATCGTGAACCGTTTTTACGTGTTCCGTGACGAGTACACCGGCGGGGTGCTTGATCTGGATGACACGGGCGCGATGGCGGACTACACCGTGGACCCCGGCTGCGACTCGACCACGGAAATCGTGCCGGGAAGTGCCAAACGGGGCTGGTTCATCGACCTGACCGCAAACGGCGCCGGCGAACAGGTTGTCACCGCCCCGATCGTCGTCAGCGGCCAGGTGTTCTTCTCCACCAACCAGCCCACACCGCCCGACCCGGACAGCTGCACCAGCTCGCTGGGTGAGGCGCGCGGCTACATCCTCAGCCTGCTGAACGGCTCCGGCGCCATCGCCACCGATGGCTTCTGCGGCGGCGACCGCTCGGCCGACTTTGCAAGCGGTGGGCTGCCGCCTTCCCCGGTCGTGGCGCGGGTTCCGATCAAGGACGAAGACGGCAATGTGCAGGTGCGTACGGTCGTGATCGGCGCTGCCGAAAAGGACGGCACGCCAAGCTCCATCGTGGGTGCTCAGGATATTGGCCCGGAAATCTCTTCCGCACGCCGGCCGATCGCGTGGACCCGCAATCAGGACGTGGACTAAGCCTCAAGTTGAGCCCGCAGCGGGTCGCCCCGGTCGGGGCGCCCCGTCTTGCGTCGCACCCGGTTTCTGTCAGAGCATGCGGATTGCATGTTCAGCGCATGCGCCCCTGCCCACAGCTTGCTGAGGGCCGTCACTTCCGCAGCTGACGGAGACACCATGCTCAACGAGATCACCCGCTTTTTCGCCTCCGATTCGTTCATCCCGCATGGGCACTGCTTCATGTGGACGCCGAGCATCCTCTACACCTGGGTGATCTCGGACATCACGATTTTCCTGTCGTACTCGGCGATCCCGCTGGCGCTGATGTACATCATGCGCAAACGCACCGACATCCCCTTCAATGGTCTGGTCATCCTGTTCGCCGCCTTCATTCTCTGCTGCGGCATCACGCACGCCATGGGAGCGTGGACGATCTGGAACCCGCAATACGGGCTGGCCAGCCTGCTCAAAGCGGTAACGGCCGTCGTGTCGCTCGCCACGGCTGCCGTGCTGTGGCCGCTGGCCCCGACCCTGATCGCGATTCCCAGCTTCAGCGACCTGCAGAATGCCAACCGCAAGCTGGAAAACACCACGGAAGAGCTGCGCATGGCCAACCAGCATCTGCAGCAGTTCGCGACGATGGCCTCGCATGACCTGCGCTCACCGCTGACGTCCATCATCAACCTGTCCGACCTGGCCATGCTGGAACCCCATGGCGCGGACAATCAGCCGCTGCGGCGTATCCGTGAGATGGCCGAAAAAATGGAGTCGGTGATTGCGGGTTACCGGCGCCTGTCCCACCTCCGTCTGGACAGCAGCGCGCTTGAAAGAATGAAGGTCTCCGACCTGATTGCAGCGGCCCGGAAGGAAGTGACCTCCCCATTAGATGTGACGCTGACGGGTGACGCGGACGTCGTCGCCGACAAGGTCCTGTTCAGCCAGCTGTTCGTGAACCTGCTCGGCAATGCCGCGCAGCATGCGTCACAACCGGCCGTGAGCATCCACTGCGAACGTCGGGCGGCGGAGGTGTGGATTGAGGTCGCCAACCCCATCGACGGCACGCTCACGATCGATGACACGGTCTTCGCACCCTTTCGTCGGCTAACCACGCGCGGTGACGGCATGGGCCTGGGTCTGGCGATCTGCGACCGCATTGTGCAGATGCACGGCGGCACGATACATGCCTCGTCAGACAACGGCCGCTTTACCATCCGCTTCACCGTGCCCCATAAACCGCAAGCAGGAATTACCGCATGATCGAAATCGACCCTGAAAAACCGATCCTCGTAGTCGATGACGAAGCCAGCGACCGACTGATCATTTCCTCGATCCTGGCGCATTCGGAACTTAAAAACCCGGTGACGGAGCTGCGTGGCGGCGAGGAACTGGTCGCGTACATGGAACGGGCTGCACGGGGTGATGCCGCGCACCCCGCACTGATTCTCGTAGACATCAACATGCCGGCTATCAGTGGCTTCGGCGCAGTCGCCCGACTGCGCA
>JBFHON010000282.1:0-3790 GCA_041593295.1 Oceanococcaceae bacterium
CAGGAACTGGAACAGCTGGCCCAGGAACATGCCCGCAGCGTGGGGGCACGCAAGACCGAAGAGTCGGCGCTGGAGCGCCTCCTGCACAAGCAGGCCACCGAACAACGGGCATTGCGGCGGGTACGTGAACAGGTCAGCGAGGCCGAAACCGGGCTGCGCAACATCCAGCAGCAGGTCACGGCGGGTGAATCCCGGATCCGGGAAGTGCTGGAGCGGCTGCAATCGCTGGCCTCGATTCATGCCCAGGCCCGCAACCGGTCACCGGCCGCAGGCAACGCGATGGAATCGGCCCGGCAGCAGGCCTGGCTAAGGCAGCTGGGCCGGCAACGTGCGGAGCTGCTGACCGAACTCGACATGCAGACCCGCAGCCAGAAACGCCTGCTGACCGAACAGCAGGACACCCGCGAAAGCCTGCTCAAGCAGCAGGCCGATGTCGAACAGCGACTCGCGCGGCTGGACCGGATTGCCCAGGAGCACCGCAGCACCATCAGTGCACTGCAGAAGCAGGAACAACGCGACCAGCAACGGCAGCAGACCCTGCAGAAACGCCTCGGCGAACTGGACCGGCTGATGGATCAGCTCAGCCGGCGGGCCGTCTCCCCGCAAAAAGGCCTCAACCCGATCAAGAACCGCCATGACTGGCCCATCAATGGCGCGGTGCTGGAGCGCTTCGGCTCCCAGGGACCCGGCATTTCAGGCCCGCGGCGCGGCACCCTGCAGGCCGTTGCCCCCGGCACGGAAATACCCGCCATTCATGACGGCATGGTGGCGTGGGTCGGCTGGCTCCCGCAGCTGGGGCTGTCGATGCTGGTTGATCACGGCCTGGACTATTACAGCCTCTACGCCCATGCCGAAACCGTGCTTTACGGCGTCGGCGACATGGTCCTCGGTGGGACCCCGATCCTGCTCAGCGGCAAGACCGGCAGCCCGCCACAACCGGCCGTTTATGTTGAACTGCGCAAGGGTCGCAAACCGCTGAATCCACGGGCGTGGTTCCGGTCTGCACCATGAATATACCGCCGCAACCCGCATTGCACGGCATTGCGGAGCACTGTGCTAATGTCGAACCGATTTTGCGGTCCAAACCGCACGCCCCACGGATGAATACCATGAAGAAATCTCCCCGGACCCTGTCCCTCGTTGCCTTCGGCGCCGTATTCGGCATGCTGGTCGCCCTCGGCAGTGGCGTGCTTGCCGGCCGTAGCGAACCCCAGTCGATCGACATTCCGCTGGCTGACCTGCAGGCCTTCGCCGAGATTCTCAATCAGGTGAAATCGTCCTATGTGGAAGAAGTCGACGATTCCGAACTGATCGAAAATGCCATCCGCGGCATGCTTCAGGGGCTCGATCCGCACTCCGCCTACCTCGACCCGGAAGATTTCACCGACATGCAGGTGTCCACCTCGGGCAAGTTCGGCGGCCTGGGCATCGAAGTCCAGATGGCCGACGGCTTCGTCCGCGTGGTCGCACCCATTGACGACACCCCGGCCCAGCGGGCCGGCATGCAACCGGGCGACCTGATCATCCGCATCGATGACAAACCGGTCAAAGGACTCAGCCTCACCGACGCGGTCAAGCTGATGCGCGGCGAACCCGGCACCAAGATCGAGCTTCAGGTCATTCGTGAAGGCGAGCGCAAACCGCTGGACATCAGCCTGACCCGGGCCGTGATCAAGGTTGCCAGCGTGCGCACGCGGATGCTCGACGACAACTACGGCTACGTGCGGATCTCGACCTTCACCGGCAGCACCGGCACCTCGCTCAACGATGAACTGAGCAAGCTGCGCAAGCAGAACAAGGCCATTCGCGGCTACGTGCTGGACCTGCGCAACAACCCTGGCGGCGTGCTCACCGCAGCCGTC
The DNA here is from genome assembly GCA_041593295.1 of Oceanococcaceae bacterium. GTDB lineage: Bacteria > Pseudomonadota > Gammaproteobacteria > Nevskiales > Oceanococcaceae > MS8. The sequence goes on from JBFHON010000282.1 coordinate 1,863, forward strand.
GAAGTCTCTGACGCCTTCCTGCACAGCGGCCCCATCGTGTCGATTCGCGGTCGTGACGAAACCGAAGGCCGTGAATTCACCGCGCGCCCCGGTGATGAAGTCGACTCACGCCCGATCGTCGTACTGGTCAATGCCGGCTCGGCATCGGCTTCGGAAATTGTCGCCGGCGCCCTGCAGGACCATGGACGTGCCGTCATCGTAGGCGAGCGCACCTTCGGCAAGGGCTCGGTGCAGACCATCATGCCCATCCGCAACAATTCGGCGATCAAGCTGACCACCGCCCGCTACTACACCCCCAGCGGCCGGTCGATTCAGGCCGAGGGCATCAAGCCCGATATCGAACTGGCTTCGCTGAACGTCGCCGAACGCGAGCGGGCCTTCAAGCCGGTCAAGGAAGCCGACCTGGAAAACAGCCTGGAAAACGACACCGACACCAGCAGAAAGGCCGACGGCGAAGCCACCAAGGGCAAGCGCCTGGACCTGGCCCAGACCGACTTTGCGCTGTACGAGGCCCTGAACGTGCTGAAAGGCCTGGCGGTCAGCTTCAAGACCGCGAAAAGCGGCTCCTGAGAGCTAACCCGGCGTGGCGGACTGCCGCGAGGCCAACGCGGTAGTCCCCACCAGCAAGGCCACGCCGAGGTAGAACAGCGGCTGCAGTTCCGCACCCTCGCCCAGCAACAGCGCCGCAAGGATGACGGCATAGACCGGCTCCAGGTTCACGACCAGGTGCGTTTCCCAGGCCGTCAGCACCCGTAGCGCGACGAAGGCCATGACAAAGGGCGCCAGCGTGCAAACCAGCGCCAGCACCAGCAGCCAGGCCCAGTCCGTGGCGCTGGGCAGCCAGACATCCGGCTGCAGCACCAGCATGGCCAGCAACAACACGACCAGCCCCACCGCGAACTCCACGGCCGTCAGCGTGTAAGGGTCCGCCTTGGCGGCGAGTTTCTTGTTCAGCGAACTGAATACGGCCACCAGCAGGGCCGAGGTCAGCCCCACCAGCACGCCCTGATTCATGGCATCCGGCGACCCGCCAATGACCATCCATACCCCGGGCACCGCCACCAGCGCCAGCAACAGCTCGCGGCGGCGGAACACGCGCCGGGTGAACAGCGGCTCGAGAATGGCCAGAAACACTGGCGCAACGGCAATACAGGCCACCGCGACCGAGGCATTGGCCAGCTTGATGGCCCCGTAAAAGGTCCACCAGTGCAGCGCCACAAAGACGCCGGCCCACGCCGCCAGCCGTCGGTCGGTGGCCGCCATCTCCCGCCAGCCGCGCCAGGCCCGCGGCAGCAGGGCCAGCACCAGCAGCACGATGACCAGCCGCCATGCCACCAGCACCACCGCAGGCAGTGCGATCAGCCGACCGAGAATGGCGGTGAAGCCCCACAGGACGACACACAGGTGAATCAGCAGGTAGGCCTGACTCCGGGTGGAGCCAAAGCCCGGCTTCACGAGCGTCCGGCGCGAAAACCGAACCAGACCGCGAGCACACCAAAACCCCAGGTGGTCACCGGCCAGCCCGCGAGCCGGTCCGGGCTCAAACCGTCCAGTCCGAGGGTGATCGCCATACCGACCAGCGCGGCCGCGGCCAGCGTGCTCCAGCGCTGGGCACGCGCCTGTTGCTGCTGTTCCCGACGCAAGGCCGCCAGTTCGTCCTGCTGCCTGCGCATCAGGTCACCCGGCCAGTCGCTGACGACCTTGGCCGCCAGACCGGGCAGGGCATCAGCCAGAGCCGGCAGCTGCGGCTTCAGGCGTTCGAAGGCGTAGCGCGGGGATAACCGTTCCCGCATCCAGCGTTCCATGATGGGCTTGGCCGTCTTCATCAGGTCCAGCTCCGGATACAGCTGGCGGCCAAGGCCTTCGATGTTGAGCAGGGTCTTCTGCAGCAGCACCAGTTGCGGCTGCACGTGCATGTCGAAACGACG
>JBFHON010000283.1:0-3784 GCA_041593295.1 Oceanococcaceae bacterium
GCACCATCCTGGTACGCCCACAGGGCGTTCTTCAGGTACCCGGCGGACATGCCACCGATGATCGGAATCTCGGGGCGTGCACTCGCGCCGGCTGCGCCGTGGCAGGCCTCGCAGTGCGCGATGTTGGTCGCCGGCCCTGCCGCGGGTGAAGCGCCGGAGTGCGCGTCGGTGGCCAGCACCACGGCGGGGAAGAAGGAAAAGACGGTGAGGATCAACGGGATCATGGGAAGGCTCCTAGCGCATGCCACGGCTGCGTATTCGCGTCAGCAGGGGGCCATAGGCTTCGGGGCCCAGCCAGAACTGCAACAACTGGTTGATACCCCGGCCCGTGAGCGTGGCACCGGCCAGGCCATCAACCTTGTAATCGGCCGCCACATCGTCGGCCTGAACCACCCCTTTGGCCACGCGCAGCGCTGGCCACCCTGACGCCGCGCCGGGGGCGACGGGTCGCGGCCGGTAACTCGCGCCGCTCATCGAGTCCAGCTCACGACCCGGCTCGGGGTAGACCTTCTTGCCTGACCAATGGGCCTTCCATTCCGGGTTGTCGACCTCGCCGCCAAGCCCGGGTGTCTCCGCATGCTCGTAAAACGAAAGCCCGATCACGGTGTTGCCGTCCCCTTGCAGGGCGATGTATCCCCACAGGGTCGACCACAAACCATAGCCGCGCACCGGCAGGATGATGCGATCCACCCAGCCGTCCTCGTTGTGGGTCAGATAAACCGGCACATACCGTTCACGGCGACCGATAACGGCCAGGTCGTCTTCCGGCGCAAGCGCCACGGACAGGGCCGGGTCCTTGGCTGCGCGCCGGTGGTCGTAGGCTGCAGGGTCCATATCGTCGCTGAAATGGCCGGTCTCGAAATCGAGGATGCGTGTCTCGATGAGCTCACGGAACACCGCCGCCGGATCCACGCCGGGCCGCACCAGGCCGGCCGCCTCCAGCACGTTACGCTGACGATCGCGATCACGATTGGCCTCCTGGCGGGGCTTGAGCAGCACCGCGGAAAGCGCCACGGCAATCGAACACAGCAGCGACAGCCCGGCAGCAATAGCCAGCGTTCGAGTGGCAGTTTCCGGAGCACGGGCAGCAATCATGATTTTGACCCTACGCAGAAGACCCGGTCATGGCATTGACCTGAATCAATTGTGGATGCTGAGCCGGATCCCGCACGGGACTCAGCGAAACCGGTAACGCACTGACAGGCTCAGCAGCTGGGCAGTTGCGTTGTCAGTGCCTACGCTACCGGCAAGCAAATTGGGCAGGCTCCCGTCGGCCAGGTCCTCCCGCTGCCAGTCGTCCTCCCGGTAGCGCTCGAAGCGATAGCGGACGATCCAATCGACATGGGGCCGCCAGCGATACCGCGTCTGCACCTGCGCCCCCAGCAGGCGCGACCGCAAATCGGGAAAGGCCTCGTTGGCCACCGCGACCCGACCATCGGTGCGGGTGTGGCGCAGGTCCAGCTCCAGGTCCAGCCGTGGCAACACCGCAGCCCGCTGCAGGCTCACGCCGGCTCCGCTCATGCGGTCCCGACTGGTCGCCCACCAGGGGGAAGTCGACGACGCGGCGCTGCCAGCCTGGTGCAAGGTGGAACGGCTCCAGTCGAGCCAGGCCTGCCACTGCCAGACGCGGCGCAAGGCCCCGGCCACGCTGGCCGTCAGGCCTGCGTGACGGGCATCCTGCAAGCCCACCATGGAACGGTCGTATTCCTCGCTGCCCAGCGTCGCCTGCAGGTCGGCCTGCAGGTTGTCACCCGGGCTGAACGCAACCCGCACCCGGGCACTGCAATGCTCGCGATCCGCCAGGTTGTAGGCCAGCTGACGGCTGCTCAGGGGTTCCCCCGAAGCGATGTCTTCCAGGGCACTCCCGCTGCGGCGGCCGCAGCTCAGCCCGAGGCTCCCGTCGGTCTGACCGCGACCACGCAAGCCCAGGTCTGCATACACGCGCTGCTCACGGGTGGTTCGCCGGGCCTGCTGCGGGCGATCGCGGCGGTCCTGCTCCAGGCCCAGCTGCAGGCGCAGTAGCCGGCTCAGCCGGTAGTCGGCCCGCAGTTGCAGCCCCGTTTCGCGGAAGCTGAGTGGCAGGTTTCGGCGCACACCGGAGATGAACACATCGGTCTGGATCTGTTCGAAGGAATCGACCGGCGTGTCATTCTCGCGGCCCTCATGGTGCAGCTTGAGCCGCAGACGCAACGCGGACGTCACCCGATAGCTGGCGTTCACCCGCGCGTGCAGAGTGTCGACCGTGGCGTCGGCCGTGGCCCGCGGCAATGCGCTTTGCAACTGCGGGTTGACGCTGGCCATGAGCAAATCGTCATCCTGTTCCAGGCGGCCTGCGGCCAGCCGGCCACTCAGGCCCAGGCCGGGAACACCGTGGTACTGGGCACTCAGGCTCAGCTGCTGGGCCAGATTGTCGGGCGCGGGCGCCGGCTGCGCCTGATCCGCCCCCGCACTGAGCGCCGTGTAGGGGTTGGGCCAGACCCGCGCTTCGGTCTGATTCTCGAACCAGGACAGCGCGTACCCCAGTCGGGCCTGCCAGTTGTCAGACACGTAATGCGAGGCCAGGTCGAGTTCGTCGGTGGTCCAGCGAACAATCGCCGGCACCCGCGCAACCTGGGTCAGCCAGGCCAGACTCTCCCAGTCCTGACCATCGCGGATCTGGTGGCGAAATTCCGCCGTATGGCGCCAGCGCCGCCCCCCGTCGAAGACCCCGTGCAGGTCCACATTCCGGCGACGCAATTCCGGCTCCTGCCTGCCTGCATCCGGCTCCACAGCATTCATCAGCTCGGTGCTGCCGGCCCGGACCCAGTTCGCAGGCAGGCTTGGCGTTGCCGACCCCGCGTTCTCAAAGGGCGTTTGCCCCGGGGCTTCAGGGCGATAGCTGAAGCTGCGCGCATTGAGTCCCAATTCAAAGGCGCCCGGCTGGTAGATGTTCAGGTCGACGTCGGCATCATCAAGCCCCAGGCCGGTTGCCTGCAGCGACACCCCGAAGCCCCCGGCTGCCTGTTCCAGATAGTCGCCACTGACCCACATCACCGGGCTCTCAAAAGGCGTTGCCGGCGGGCTGGGGTCCAGCGCAAAAAGCAGGCCGTCCGTACCGGTACCGGCCGCCAGCCCCAGCTCGATCGCTGCCTGCTGCAGCCCGGCCGGTTGCGGGCAGTAGCGGCAGGCGGCCTCCTGCGCACGCGCACCATCAGGAACCAGCTGGAGCAGGACTCCGGCGCAGTCACCGAGGGAACGTATGCAGATCACAACGCTACCGCAGCAGCAGCGCGCCGGAGGGGTGATTGCTGCCGTGCACCTGCGTGTGACAGTTGCTGCAGGCGCGCAGTGACACCAGCGTCGACGGGCGATCATCCGGCCCCAGGGCCGCCCCCGGGTGGCCGGCCAGGGTGTGGCACTGCTGGCACAGCAGCGGTGCTCGCTGGGTCAGCAGCGCCGGGTGATTTGAGCCATGCGGCCGGTGGCAGAGCGTGCAATCCTCACTGACCGGCGCATGCTCCCACAGCAGCGGGCCGCGCTTGTCGGCGTGGCACTGCGCACAGACTGCGTTCGTGTCGTCCGCCTGAAGCAGCTTGTCGTGGCCGGCATCATGAACGGCGTGACAATCGCCACAACGCATCGCCCCGCTGTGCAGACGGTGAGCTGAAGGCAGCAGGCTCTGCGTCTGCTGTCGCCGGTGGCAACTTCCGCAGACCGCCAGTTCGCCCCGGCGATCCAGGACAGGGTCGGTCGCGACATGCAGACGATGGCAGCTGGCGCAGGACAGATCCGCGTCTGCGTGAGC
>JBFHON010000284.1:0-3778 GCA_041593295.1 Oceanococcaceae bacterium
AGAGCGTGCGACAGCTAATCGAAATTCACAATCTGGAGGAAGCACTAATGGCAGCAGCCGGGGGAGATACTGTTGTCCCGACGAACTGGACCGGTCTGATACTGACAGCGATCGCAATTGCACTTGTAGCAGGCGCGACCTATTTCGGTTTCGGCATGGTTCTGGGCGATGCAGATGGTCCCAAGGAAGAGTCTCAGAACGAGACTTCTCTGCAGGAACTGTATTCGTCGAGTGCACGTCGGGGCATCGAAGCCATGGAGACCGTGCGGGCATTGCCCCGCACGGCTTTGGCTCCTGCGGAAAGCCTGTCACCACCCGCTCCGGCCGGCATGAGTGACGCCGCTGACATGGATGACGCTGACGCCGAAATGGCGACTGAATACGCTGCCGACGATGCTGAAGAATCCGAGCTGGCCCGTGCCGCAGCCGCTGCCCGCGACGAAGCCGCCCGAATGGCTGACGCCGCTGCCGTAAAGGCCGCCCGCCTCGCCGAAGAAGCGGAAGAGCAAGCCCGCGCTATCGCAGCAAAGGCCGAAAAGCAGGCCCGCGAAATGGCTGCACAAGCTGAACAACAATCCCGCGTAGCTGCCGAACAGGCAGCCGCGAAGGCCCGCGCGTTGAAGGACGCAGCCGGGCAGAAAGTGGCACAGGCCGGGGCCGCACTGGATACCCGCTACCGCGCCACGACAACCGCACTTCGCGCCTGGTGGAACGACCTCAATGACTCCGGACTGGGCATCCGTTTCATCGGCCCCCTGGACTCCTCCGTTGCGGAAAACGGCCTGGCCGTACTGTTCGACCAGCCGGTCGACGCGAGCACGGCCGCCAGCTTCATCACCTTGCAGAGCGCTGCGGGCAACACGGTCAGCGCCGACTGGAAGAATGGCCAGAACCCGAACCTTATCTATGCCGCCGGACTGCGCTCCGGCCGGTACACGCTGGAGCTGGAGTCCGGGCTGCCGAGCAGCAACGGCCACGGCCTGAGCAAGACCATCGCCGGGGATGCCTTCGTCAACTGACCCGCGCAATCCAGGCACTCCAAAAACCCGGCAAACGCCGGGTTTTTCGTATCCGACACCGCACAGGAGACTTTCATGGACCCACTGTTTGACCTGACCCACAAGGTAGCCCTGGTAACCGGGGCCTCCCGCGGCATCGGCGAGGCCACGGCCCGCCTGCTGGCAACGCATGGCGCGCACGTCATCATCTCCAGTCGCAGGCAGGAAAGCTGCGAAACGGTTGCCGAAAGCATCCGCAAGGCCGGCGGCAAAGCCACTGCCATTGCCTGTCATGCCGGGGACATCGACGCCATGAGCGCACTGATCTCCGGCATCGACAAGGAGTTTGGCCGCCTGGACATACTCGTCAACAATGCCGCAGCCAACCCCTTTTACGGCAATGTGCTGGACACACCACTCGCTGCGGTCGACAAGACCATCGACGTCAACATGCGCGGTTACTTCGTGATGAGCCAGTTGGCCGCCGAGGTCATGAAGAAACACGGTCACGGCGTCATCGTCAACATCGCCTCGGTCAACGGCATCCGCCCGGGGTTGAACCAGGGCATCTACTCGATCACCAAGGCCGCCGTGATCAACATGACCCAGTCCTTCGCCCGGGAATGCGCGCATGCCGGCATTCGCTGCAACGCGGTTCTTCCCGGCCTGACTGACACCAAGTTCGCCTCGGCCCTGACCCGGGATGAAAAGCTGCTGAACAAGGTACTGCCGCAGATTCCGCTGGGGCGATATGCCGAGCCCGCCGAAATCGCACCTGCCGTCCTGTTTCTCGCCAGCCCGGCCAGCAGCTACGTGACCGGCACCACGCTGACCGTTGACGGCGGTCTGACCGGCTGCGGCGGACTGTAGCGCCCCACCAGCCGGCACAAGGTGGCGGCCCCGCAACGGGCCGCCCACCCTGTGAAACTCGCCGGTTTCGCGGAGCTGAACCCGATGGTCCCAATCGCAGTTGCACGTACAATACGCACCCCTGCCCCTGCGTCCCAGGCCCTACGCCCGCCACCCCGTGACCAAGAGCGAAAACAACCCGAGCCCCTGGCGATTCTGCGTCGCCCCGATGCTGGACTGGACCACATCTGAGTGCCGGGCCTTCCACCGCATGCTGAGCCGTCATGCGCGGTTATATACCGAGATGGTGACTACCGGTGCCATTCTGCATGGCGACCGTGACCGCCACCTGGCCTTTCAGTCCGTCGAGCAGCCGGTAGCACTGCAACTGGGTGGTTCCGACCCGGCGGCACTGGCCATTGCGGCTCGGGCTGGCGAGGACTACGGCTATGACGAAATCAACCTGAACTGCGGCTGTCCTTCCGACCGGGTGCAGAACGGCCGTTTTGGTGCCTGCCTGATGGCGGAACCCGACAGGGTTGCCGATGGAGTCGCCGCGATGCGCGAGGCCGTCAGCATCCCGGTCACGGTCAAATGCCGTCTGGGTATCGATGAACTGGATTCCGACGAACACCTGCACCGCTTCATCCGCACCGTGGCCGAAGCCGGCTGTCGCGTATTCATCGTCCACGCGCGCAAGGCCTGGCTGCAGGGTTTGAGCCCGAAACAGAACCGGGAAGTCCCGCCGCTGCAATATGCCCGCGTGTTTGCACTGCGTGCGGCTTTTCCGGATTTGACACTGGTACTCAACGGCGGGCTCAACACGCTGGACGAGGCTGCGGCCCTGCTGCGGGATGAACCCATTGACGGGGTGATGCTGGGCCGTAGCGCCTACCAGGACCCGTGGTTGCTGGCTGGCGTCGACCAGACCCTTTTCGGGGACCTGACTCCTGCCGTTGCGCAGCGCGCCGAAGTCGTCGAACAGTTGCTCTCGCGCATCGCGGAAATGGACCGTGCGGACATCCCCGCGCGCCACCTGATCCGCCATATACTCGGTCTCTACAATGGTCAGCCCGGCGCCAAGCTCTGGCGTCGCCGACTCTCCCAACCCATTTCTCCCGGCCAGGGGCGAGCCGCACTGGCTGATGCCCTGGCACAAGTCACACACGCGCAAGCCATCAACGATGAACGTATTCAATCGCTTTCTGCCTAGTCTTCTCCTTCTCCTGATCAGCTCCATGGCCAACGCACAAATTCCAGTTCGCATCACCACCAACCTCGGCAACATCGATCTGCTGTTGCACGACGACAAGGCACCGAAGTCCGTCGAGAACTTCCTGCAATACGTCGATGACGGCTTTTACGAAGGCACGATCTTTCACCGTGTCATCCAGGGTTTCATGCTCCAGGGCGGCGGCTTCACGGCTGACCTGCAGCAGAAGTCCACCCGCGGCCCGGTGGTGAATGAAGCCAACAACGGGCTGTCGAACACCCGTGGCACGGTCGCCATGGCACGCACCAATGACCCGCACTCGGCCACGGCGCAGTTCTTCATCAATCACATCGACAACCCCTACCTGGACCACCGCGGTGAAACCGTGCGCGGCTGGGGCTACACGGTGTTCGCCACGGTGACCTCCGGAATGGATGTAGTCGATGCCATGGCTGAAGTTCCCACCGGCCCGGCCGGACGCTTTCGCAGTGATGTCCCGACGGAAACCATCACCATCCTGAAGGTGGAGCGCCTTCCGCTGGAAGACGTTTCTGCAGACAGCCCGGCTGAGCCCACACCGGCCCCGTGACCACGCCGCCAGAGACGCCGACGCCTTCGAGGTAGGGCCGGCGCGTCGCCGCCGCCTTGAGCCGCGACGCGGTGCGGGCCGGGCTGCCGTCCTCGTAGACGAGCTTCGGGGGCCGCAGCGCGAAGGCCT
>JBFHON010000285.1:0-3773 GCA_041593295.1 Oceanococcaceae bacterium
AGACATCGTAAGGGGAGGGCTGCACAGGGATAAGAACAAAATCCGCCGCACGAATTGCGGCTGCGGCCACGTCCGCGGCATGAGGCGGCCCATCAATGATTTTCCATTCCCCAGCTACGCCACGAATATCCCGATCCAGCGTTTTCGTGTCCAAACCCACCACCGGTAGGATTTCAGAACCGCCCGACGATCCCCAGCGCCTGGCCGATGCCTGGCTATCCGCGTCGATCAAAACAACATCACGACCACCACGAGCCAGCGCCACGGCCAAATTCGTCGCGATGGTCGTTTTCCCCGCACCACCTTTGGTGTTCAAAACGGCAATAACAGGCATAGGAACTCAAATGAGTGTTTGAGTAAATGAGTATACACTGAAGCGCCTGCGCGCCTGATGAATTTCGGGCGAAGCCCGAACGTGTGGAGAACCGCTCCGGGCACTTGGCCCTGCGCTGCTGATGCACAGCCTGTGGACGGCTTCGCTACGCTCACCCGACACACAAGGCTGCACACAGCTTCACCACACTAATTCACAGTGTCCCGCCGTTCGCTCGTCCGTCCTGCGCCGGCGCTTACCCTTCGGGCGCGCTCCGGCCGGACGGCTCACGGCTTTTATCCTGACGCTCTCATCCGCTTGGCCACCCTTCGGGACCCGTACCCCTACGGGGGTTATTCAGAGGGGCTTTTTGTCTCACTTTTGATTCTGGCCTGGCGGCGATACCAGGTCGCGCGACTAACGCCCTCCGACTCCCAAGGCTTATTCGCACTGATTTTCTTGTCGTAGTGCGTCTGGTATCGCGCCCTGTCCTTGGCTTTGCGGCGAATCTTGTCACGCTCGGCAAGCCGTTCAGGAGAACACAGGACCTTCAGCTGTGGCTCCAGCTCATCCGTCAGAAGATCACCGAGCCAGTCGCGGATCGTCTCGCTTTTGAAGTGATAACGCGGGTCGTACTTCTTACCGCGAAACTCCATGAACTGGCCGTTTTCAGCACCTAGCGCCCGCCGCACAATAGGCCGCGTCACCTTCTCCGCTTCGGCCAACGTGTAGGTGGGCATGTAGGTCTGGGCAACGCGGCGAATCTCATCCAGAACCCGGTCAGCAGGCACAAACCAGCTCAGCGCATTGCTCATCAAAAACAGCATGCGATCACGGAAATCCTCAAGGCCGCCACCGGCAGGGGACATGAACGCATGGTGGTCAGCAATCAGACAAAGGTCGCGATAACGCGAGTGCCAGAGCTGGAACTCGCCAGAAGCGCGTCGCACGTTCGTCTCGGCACGCTTTGTTTCCAAGGCTGTGACACGCTTGCGGTTCTTCGGCCGGCGCTCCCGAAATCCCAAAACCTCGTTGGAAAGATCACGCAGCGTCCAGCGCCCGGGCGTGACGATATAGCCCTCGACCAATTCACCGTTTTTGCCATTGATTGAGCCCACGAGACGCAAGACACGCGTGCAGTCGGAGCACGCGCGATCGGCACCGTATTCGTGCAGCAATGAAATGATTTTCTTCTGCACGGCTTGCCAGACGGGCAGGGCACCAGGCGGCACGGCATCCAGCAGCCAGTACAGGTGCACACCACGCCCAGACATCACGACGTAGTTCGGGGCAGGGAGCCCGGCATCCTCCACAATCATCAGAATGCCCGCAACGCTGTAATGCTGGTCAATATCGATGTAGACCGCCCGCAGACTGCGAAGCAGCCGCAGAAGCCGCCAGCCGTCAAATTGGTTGACGGACAGGAAACGATCTTTCTGACCGGCGTGCTGGATCAGGACGCCGCCCAGGTCGTCTGTCGGCTTGACCTTGCGCCACTGCTGGCCCTGGCTGCGTTGATTCCAAACCAGAACAGTCCCATGCCGAGGCATTGGGTGCAGGCCGTCGCCATGCTGGTCAGGAGCCGCGAGCGCGAGAGATCTTTGGGGGCTTACTGACGCCATCGCCGGGAACCGGCGAGGGCAAAATTACTTGCGTTAAAACGCAACATGGTAAAATTACCTCACTAACTGATGTGAAGCCGGAACGAGGTGTTGGCGCACCGATTGAGTTCCGGCTTTGCTGTTTCTGGGTCTTTTAAACCCATTGATCCAGATCATACCACAGCCCCAAAACCCCATTGTATATAGGGGTTTGGCGTACTCATAACATACCTATCTTATGAGGCTTCTTTCTGCCGCTGACTTTTAGCAGGGCAGGGCGAACGACCGACTCACCTCGATGGTTTATCGAGAGTCGATAAACCATTTGCGCAATTACTCAATTACTCAATTACTCAATTGAGTGGATAAAAGAACGCTTACGGCCACTGCTGAGCGCCATGGAGAAACCGGATGATTTCAATACGTTCGGGTTCGCTCCGCAGTCGATAAACAGCGATGAACGGGGTTCCTGATACCACAAGCTCACGGGAGCCTTTGACGCGGCCAGTTCGGCCAGCTTTCGGATGCTCGGCCAGCACGTCGATAGCCTGGTCGATTTTCTCATCCTGCTCGATGGCGGCCAGCGGGCTGTCCTGGGCAATGTGGTCCAGCTGCTCGATGCGCTCGCGGGCTGCGATTTGCAGCCAGTCGATGATCAAGCGCCAGCCTTACGGCGCAGCTCATCGCGCCACGCAGCTCGATCCGCTTTCAGATCCTCGTTAGAGACCCAGACGGCTGTCGGGCTGTCGGCCTCTTCAAGACCGATCCGCACCTGCTCACGAAACCACGCATCATGTTCGGCGGCTTCGTGCGCCTGGCGCAGCTTGGCGGCGGCATCCTCGCGTCGCCGCTTGGGTAGGGCTGTCGCATCGAAATCTTGTGAATCGACTTCGTAGCGCTGAATGCCAAGCTCCTGCAGATAGATCACCGCCGTCTCGAATTTCGCAAACTCACGCGGTCCCCCGCGCTTCGCGGCCACGGTAAAGAACGTTTTTCTGACCTTGGCCAGAATCGACCACGCGCGCCCATGAGCCGTCACAGTGACGTCGCTGACCGCGCCCGCCTTGGCGAGCGAGGCAAAGGTTTTGTGTTCTATAGTTTCAGCAGTCATATCGGGAACCTGTTACCTACAAAAGACAAACCCACTTTACTACAAAGTGGGTTTGTCGTGAGAAGGCTTGGGCCTGACTATTTTTCATAACATCCGGCTAGAGAACAGGCCGTAAGTTTCCCCCTCCCGGGCGACATCATGCTTGGATGCAAAGCCTTTCCCACGACTCGTTCAGAATGAGACGTGAAAGATCGCGTAAATCGCTGCTTGCGCCGTAGGTCATCCGTAAATCCACACGCCTTCCATCTAGCAACGCAGACGGTGATGAATCAATAACCATCACCGCGCTAGTTGAACGCGACCATGGTTTTATTCGGTACATTTTGTGCACGAAGTCTTCGTCTTCAACTGTTTGGTGAATGCATTGATGAAACCGTGCACGCCACACTCGACGAACTTCACTTGACCCTGAACGCAGGTTCTCCAGCCAGCTTAGGTCATACCCAATAGTTACCTCATCCACCCACTCTGAATGCATTCGTATACCTAGGCAGAACGCACTCATGACCGAGCCCTCTCATACTGGTACCCGGTGGTAATCACCACCCCTGTACTAACGTCTGCAAGAACGAACACAGGGTTTCTCTTATCTCGAAGAGCCTCAGTGACCGCCCCAGGTACATCTGGGTGTCCTTGCAAGTCGCGACGTGAGAGAACATACCGACATGTCCCATCGTGCTGGTAATGCGCCCTCCCATTAGTGAGGACATAGGAAACCAACGGCCGCGTGAGCCCTCTCTGCTGGACT
>JBFHON010000286.1:0-3747 GCA_041593295.1 Oceanococcaceae bacterium
ACACGGCGGTGCCCTCCAGCTCGTCAGCACCATACTCGTAGATATAGTCGCCAAGGCAGAAGACGACGTCCAGATCGTCCTGCCGGGCCACACCGCCATAGGCATTGAAATACCCGAAGGAGTACAGCGCGCAGGAGGTCGTGGCAAACCGCAGTTTCTGCACATCGCTGTCGGCGGCTGGTGCGGTCCGGGTCCTGCCGACATCCGAGTGCTGCTCGCCAACCGTGAACTGATACCAGTAGTGCCGGGAGGGGGCCAGACCACTGGCAACCACCTTGACCGTGAAATCCCGTGCTGCCGTGGTCACGAATTCGCCCTTTTGCACGACATCGGTCAATGCCTCATCGCCGGCCATCACCCACGCGACCGTGACTGCACCGTCCGTGTCGGGCGTTACCCGTGTCCACAGCACCACCGAGTCGGGTTCCGGGTCACCGGATGCCACCCCGTGGAGGAAGCGCACCGTCGGGGCACCCGCTACGCCGGGCGTCTCGCCCACCGGGGCGGTGTCCCGGTCGCCTCCGCCACACCCGGCAACAGCAGGCGCCAGACCCATGCTGGCGAGCCCTTGCAGCAACGAGCGTCGTGACAACAGGCGAGGCCGCTCGCGAAGTGCGCGCAGATCAAGTTTTCCCATGGTTTCCGTGTGGTCAGGTCAAGCGCGCAGCCTAACCAGTAATGTGGTCGGGCGCGACAGGCCCGGTGTAGAGTGGAATTTCATTGCCAATCCTCCGGGGCCGGTCCCACCATGATGTCCTTCTTGCAGCGCGCGACACTGTTTGCGGTGTTGACCGCCATTTTTCCCGCACAGGCCGAGGCACCCTTCACCGTCGAGTCCATCGCCCGTTTTGATGAACCGTGGTCCGTTGCCGTGATGCCCGACGGCCGGCTGCTGGTGACCGAGAAGAAAGGCAACCTGCTGCTGGTGAATCGCAAGGACGGCCGCTCGGTATCGGTGTCCGGTGTTCCCGATGTCCGCTACGGCGGCCAGGGCGGGCTGGGCGATGTGGTCCTGCACCCGGACTTCAGTGAGAACCGCCGGGTCTACCTGAGCTTTGCCGAAGCCGGAGGCGACGGCACCCAGGGCGCAGCAGTCGCCCGCGGGGTGCTGGACGAATCCGGACGGCGCCCGCAACTGCGCAAGGTCGAGGTCATCTGGCGGCAATACCCGAAGGTCAGCGGGCTGGGGCATTACGGCCACCGGCTGCTGTTTGACCGTGACGGCTATCTGTGGATTTCATCCGGCGACCGCCAGAAGTTCACCCCGGCGCAAGACATGCAATCGAATCTGGGCAAGCTGATCCGCCTCCATGCGGACGGCTCCCCCCCTGCCGACAACCCTTTTGTCGACTACCGCTCCACGGACCCGCTGGTCGATGATGAGGGGATCTACCCGCAGATCTGGTCACTGGGGCATCGCAACCCGCTGGGCATCGCCCTCGATCTGGACGGGCAACTGTGGGAAATCGAAATGGGCCCGGCCGGCGGCGACGAACTGAACCGGATTACCCGCGGCAGCAACTATGGCTACCCGGTGGTTTCGAACGGCGATCACTACGATGGCCGCACGATTCCTGACCACGCCACCCGTCCGGAGTTTCGGGCGCCGGCCCTGTGGTGGACGCCGGTGATTTCGCCCGGCGACATGCTGATCTACCGCGGCACGGCCTTCACCGACTGGCGCGGGCAGGCCCTGATTGCCGGCTTGTCCTCGCGGGCGATCGTCCGCGTCCGGCTGAACATGGACGGCTCGGCCGTCGAGCTGGCGCGCTACGACATGCAGGCGCGCATACGCAGCATCGAAGAAGACCCAGACGGCAGCATCTGGGTGCTGGAGGACGACCGCGGCAGTAGCCGCGGCCGCCTGCTCAGGCTGACGCCGGCACGCTGATCAGGCGCCCTGTGTGGCGGCCGTGCTGGCCACGGCGGCATCGGCGGCCGGGGTAAAGCGGTTGGCCCTGCGGAAGGTCCCCATGTCATTGAAGCGCACGCCCATCTTGCGCATTGCACGGTGCGCCTCGGCTGCGGTCCACTGGCGAATGTAGAAGGGCTCCTTGACCACGAAATGATGGATCGCGTGGGTGCTGCCAAAGTTGAAGCAGAACAGCTGGAACGGGAACAGCCACCAGGCATTGAGCACCTGCGTCTGCTGCATGATGTTGCCGTCTTCGACATCGCCGTAGTAATGCATGTTCGAGCTGATGAAGTGCAGGCTGAAGGTGCGCAGGAAGCTGGGCAGCATCCAGGTCACGGCGAAGAAGTTCAGCACATCGACCACCGTTTGCTGCGTGGCTGAAAGCACCAGCGGCGAACCGGCCCACTGCGCACCCAGCGCTACGGCGTGATAGACCAGAAACCCATGCCAGGCGAGGTAGTACAGCGTGCCCAGGGGCATGTAACTCAGACGCTGCTCCCAGGCCAGTTTGCGGGTTTCCTTTTCATCGGCCGGGTTTTGCGCGGCAATGAACTTGCGCACCATGGCGTAGGTTTTCGCCGGCCGCAGGAACACGGCGAGCATGTTGTCGCCGGTCATCAGCAGGCGCTTGAGGCCCCAGGGCTCACCGTTGGTGATACCGCGCTCTTCCAGGTCCGAGGCCGTGCCGGAATGCTTGTGATGATGCAGGTGCAGCTTGCGGCGTACCAGCGGGTTGACCGTGCTGGGCCGGGCGATCCAGCCGATGATCAGCATCAGCCGGTTCAGACCGGGCCGCTTGCGGAAATACATCAGGTGTATCAGGTCATGCTCGAGTTCATGGATGAACGAGGCAAAGATGGCCACCAGCGGTATGCACATCCACCAGCTGATGACGCCCAGGTAGTAAAGGTAGCCGCTACCGATCATGCCGGCCAGTGACAGGGCCATGATGGTGACGCCGATGGCGTCCTGGTGTTGCAGCCAGGGGTGACGGCGACGCAGGCTCTGGCCGGCGTCAATGATCACCTTGCGAATGTAGGCCGTTTTATCGGCGTCCGTCAGTGCGCTGACAGTCGCTGCGGAGTCGGGTGTACGCATGAATTTTCCTGTGAACTTTGTCCAGCGTTTACTCTATGGCCCGCTGCGCGCCCCGACCGGTCCCTGCGCGCCAATCACTTGACCACGCACGCCAACCGGAGACCTGATGACACGCAATGCCACATCGCTGACCAGCTGGGCACGTGCGATTCAGGTCACCCTGGAACAGGCCGGGATCAACAGCCCGGCCCTGTTCGCCCAGGCCGGTCTGGACCCGGCCCAGCTGGCCGACCCCAATGCCCGCTATGACCTCGAAGGCACCACCGCCCTGTGGGCCCTGGCGCGTCAGGCCACCGGCAACCCGAACCTGGGCCTGGACGTTGGCCGCAACATCAACCAGACCACCTTTCACGCGCTGGGCTTTTCCCTGATGGCCAGCCGCACCCTCGAGGACGCGTTCGAGCGCCTGCTGCGTTACTTCCGCATCGTCTCGGACGCTGCCGAACTGGAGTTTTCCGCCTGCGGTGACGAGTATCGCTTCGTCATCCACCCGCTCGCGCGAACGCAACAGCCGGCGGACGAAGCCATCGACGCGATGATGTCCGTCATCATCCGCACCTGCCGCCTGCTCGCCGGGCCGCGCTTCGCGGCGTCGCGGGTGACCTTCCGCCGGCAGAAACCGGAGGACACGACCGTCTTCGAGAAAGTCTTCCGGGCCCCGTTGCGCTTCGCTGCCGAGCACACCGCGATTTACATGCACCGGGATACCGCGCTGGAACCATTGCCAGCGGCCA
>JBFHON010000287.1:0-3699 GCA_041593295.1 Oceanococcaceae bacterium
ACGAGCGCAACAACCGGCTGAAAAGCGAAATCAAACTGATGGAGGCCAAGATTGCCGAGATCAAGGACCTGGAAAAAGTCCGTGAGGACCTGATCGCGCGCACCCAGGTCATCGAAAAGCTGCAGCAGAGTCGGGCGCAGACCGTGCACTTCTTCGATGAACTCACGCGGACGGCCCCCAACGGGCTCTACCTGACGCGCGTCGAGCAACGCGGGCCGGAAACGCAGATCGACGGGGTTGCCGAGTCCAACGGCCGCGTTTCCACCTATATCCGCAACATGGAATCCGCCGACTGGCTGCATAGCCCGCGACTGGTCTACATCAAGGCGATCAACACCAACGGGCGCCGGCTGTCCGAGTTCTCGCTGCGAGTTCGCGTAGGAGCCCGAAAAGATCAGAACTCTGCCGAAGAGGTCCTTGTGGAATGAGTGCGCTCAGCGAGAAACTTGACCTCCAGGCCAGGCTGCAGGAACTGCAGAACCTGGACACCTCCGACATTGGCGGCTGGTCCAATTTTGTCTACGGGCTCTTCGCCACACTTGTGTTCATTGCAATTGTTGGACTGGGCATCTATTTCCAGGTCAAGCCGATTCAGCTTGAAATTCAGGCGGCCCAGGGCCAGGAGTCCCGCTTGCGCAAGGATTTCGAGGCAAAGCAGCGGAAGGTTGCGAACATTGATGCCTACCGTGCGCAGCTGGCCGAGATGCGCAAAAGCTTCTCCGGGCTGCTCCGGCAACTGCCGAGCAAAACCGAGGTGGCCAGCCTGCTGAACGACATCTCGCAAACACGGGTGGCTTCAGGGCTGGAGGAAGAGCTCTTCCAGCCCCAGGCCGACCAGCCGCGGGAGTTCTATGCCGAGCTGCCCAACAAGATTGAAGTCGCGGGCAAGTATCACGATATTGCGACCTTTGTCAGCCGGGTCTCGGCGTTGCCGCGCATCGTGACGATCCACGATGCAAAGCTGGTACCGCACCCGAGCAAGCAAGGCCAGCTCAAGATGACCGCGGTCGCCAAGACCTACCGCTACCTTGAGGAGGAAGAGGCCCAATGATCCGGCTCGTCATTCCCCTCGCGCTGATAACCCCCCTGGTTTTGACAGGCTGTGCCGCCGAACAAGGCGACCTGGATAGCTACATCAATACCGTCAAGGGCCGGAAGTCCACGGTGGTCGACCCGATACCGCAGATTCTGGTTTACGAGCCTTTCCGCTACAGCCAGTACGATGCGCGCGACCCGTTCCAGCCGTTCACCACAGTCTCACCAGAGAAGGCTGACGGCCAGACAAGCTCGGGGCTCAAACCGGACTTCAACCGCAAGCGTGAAGACCTAGAGTACTTTCCACTGGAAGGACTTCGGATGCGCGGCACACTTTCATTTCGCGGTGAACAATTCGCCGTGGTTCAGGCACCAGATGGCGTCGTCCATCGCGTTCAGATAGGCAACCACATGGGTCAGAACTTTGGCCGAATCGTGACAATTAATGATGCAGAGATCATTCTGGAAGAAATCGTGCCCGATGGACTCGGTGGTTATGTCAAGCGTGACGCCAGTGTGGCACTGTCCGGAGACGACGCGTGAATAAGCAGACAGTAAAAGCCTTTACCGGTTCACTCGCCCTGATGGCGTGGAGTGTGACGGCACTCGCTGCCACGACGCTCAGCGAGCTATCCATCGAGCAAAGCGGCGAACAGGGTCGCATCCAGGTGCAGATGCGCTTTGATGGCGATGTCCCGGATCCCTCCAGTTTTGCCGTGGAAAACCCGGCACGCATTTCCATCGACCTCCCGGACACCCGCATCGGCCTGGGTGAGCGCAGCCAGAAACTGGACCGCAGCGCCCTGCGCTCATGGATCGCGCTCGAAGATGCACAGCGCACACGCGTGGTGCTGGAACTCGACCGCCTTCACCCGCACGTGCTACGTCGGGAGGGCAACATGCTGGTTGCCGACATCTTCGCGACCAATGCTTCCCTGCCTTTACCCGCCAGCGGCGACTCGCAAGCAACAGCCCGCATCTCCGGTATCGATTTCCGGCGCTCCGAGAAAGGAGCCGGTCAGGTTCAGATCGAGTTGAACGGGCCGGTCGCCAACGTCGATGTCAGGGATGAAGGCGGCATGATCATTGTCGACTTCCCCGGCACCGAACTCGACATCGAACCGCAGACGCTGGATGTTCTCGATTTTGCAACTCCCATCAACACGGTGGAAATCAAGCGAATCAAGGAC
Organism: Oceanococcaceae bacterium; assembly: GCA_041593295.1. GTDB lineage: Bacteria > Pseudomonadota > Gammaproteobacteria > Nevskiales > Oceanococcaceae > MS8. The sequence goes on from JBFHON010000287.1 coordinate 2,226, forward strand.
GGAATACGCCTGACGGCACGCCCGGTGATCAATGCGCAGTTCGAACGGCTGGCCTATCAGGTTGGTGACCAGTTCACGCTGGAACTGGCACCACTCTCGCAGGAAGAAATTGCCCGGCGGAAGAAAGCGCAAAAGGAATACTCCGGTGAGCGCATCAATTTCAGCTTCCAGAAGGTCGAGTTGCGTGCCCTGTTGCAGATCATTGCCGACATTGCCGGCAAGAATCTGGTGGTTTCGGACTCCGTCACCGGCGAGCTGACCCTGCGCCTGGAAAACGTGCCCTGGGATCAGGCGCTGGACATCGTGCTCAAGACCAAGGGTCTGACCAAGAACATTGACGGGGATGTGCTGTGGGTGGCCCCGACAGCCGAAGTCGCAGCCAACGAAAAGCAGGAACTCGAAGCCCTGAAGCAGCGCGAGCAGCTCTCGCCATTGGTGACGGAAGTCATCCAGATCAACTACGCCAATGTGACGGACCTCGAGGACCTGATAGGCGACCGGAGCGGAAACTCCGGAGAGGGTGGCAGCTTCCTTTCGGATCGCGGCAAGGTCAGCGTCGACGAGCGCACCAACGTTCTGATCCTTCAGGACACACGCGAGAAACTGGCCGATATTCGTGCCATGGTGCAGCGCCTGGACATCCCGGTACGTCAGGTTCTGATCGAGGCGCGCATTGTTGTTGCCAACGACGACTTCCGTCGTTCCATCGGTGCCCGGGCGGGGATCACCGGCGCGACCGTTGATGGCAACACGCTGTTCAGCACCTCCGGCACGACCTACGATGCGGCGGCAATCACCAATGGCGTCTATGAAAACGGCGGCTTGAACGCCAACGGTACGGTCCCTGTCATTCCGGACCTGACTGCAGAAGACGCGTCGCGCCTCAACGTCAACCTGGCTGCGGACAACCCCGATGGATTCAACCCCGCCGGCATCGCACTGGCGATTCTCGGCAAGGACTACCTGCTCGACCTGGAACTGTCAGCCATTCAGGCTGAAGGCAAGGGCGAGGTGGTGTCCTCACCGCGCGTTCTCACGGCAAACGGCATGGAAGCCTATATCGAGCAGGGCGAAGAAATCCCCTACACCTCGGTGACCGCGAACCGGGTTACCACCCTGTTCAAGAAAGCCTTCCTGGCCTTGCGGGTCACCCCGCAAATCACCCCCGATGGCCGCGTCATCATGACGCTGGACATCTCCCGTGATGCAGCAGGCCGCTTCGTCCCGCAAACCGGCGGCGGCTCGGTACCCGCGATTGATGCCCGCCGCCTGAACACGCAGGTGCTGGTCAACAACGGTGAAACCGTGGTGCTCGGTGGTGTCTTCGAGCAAACCGATACGGACTCCATGACCAAGGTCCCGCTGCTGGGAGACATCCCCATTCTGGGTGCCCTGTTCCGCTACACGGCCAAGGCCTCGACATCGCGTGAGCTGCTGATTTTCGTCACACCGAAAATCATCAACGACCGGCTCA
>JBFHON010000288.1:0-3696 GCA_041593295.1 Oceanococcaceae bacterium
TCATTGAGTCCTCCTGCTAGCCGAATGTAACTCCTCAAGTGTCCTCCTTGCGATGTGGTCTCCCTGCCACCTCGAGTCGGTTAGCATTGGCCGCAGGCACATGTCTGCGGCCTTTTTTGTGTGGGAGATGACGGAATGCGTTTTGTGGGGTTGTTGATGCTGGGCGCGGCCGGGTACTTGCTGTTCTGGCCCGTGGAAATCACACCGCAGGCATGGACGCCAATGGCTGCGCCGGCGCTGGAAGGCACGCTGGCACCGAACGAAAAACTGATGCAGGCGCAGCGCGCCGCACGGGATGCCGGTGAGGGTGGCGAGGCCGTGGTGCTGGATGCTGCAGGCCAGGTCTACACCGGATTTGTCGATGGGCGCATTGTCCGCCTGAACCCGGAAACGGGTGCCGTTTCCGAGGTGGTCAATACCCAGGGGCGGCCGCTGGGCATGAAGTTTGCACCGGATGGTCGTCTGATTATCGCGGACGCGGTAAAGGGCTTGCTGGCCTGGGACGGCCAGACGCTTGAGGTCCTGCTGACGGCCGTGGATGGCGTGCCGCTGGGTTTCCCTGACGACCTGGATATTTCGTCAGCAGGCGTGGTGTATCTCTCGGATGCGTCGGTCAAGTTCGGTGTGCACAAGGTCATGCAGGACGTCTATTCGCATGAGCCCAACGGTCGACTGGTCAGTTTTGATCTGAATACGGGAGCAGCCCGGAACCTGTTGAGCGGGCTCTGGTTCGCCAATGGTGTGGCTCTGGCAGCGGATGAAAGTTTCGTGCTGATCAATGAAACCACCCGCTACCGGGTCCGGCGCCTGTGGCTGAGTGGTCCGCAAGCCGGCACGGACGACCTGTTTGCCGAAAACCTGCCGGGATTCCCGGATAATGTGACGCGCAACCCGCGGGGTGGTTTCTGGGTGGCGCTGTACGGACCCCGCTCGGCAGAGCTGGACCGGTTGCTGCCGCAGCCTTTCCTGCGCAAGGTGGTCTGGCGACTGCCACGGAGCCTGCAGCCATTGCCGCCAAAGATTGCGCATGTGCTCGAGTTCAACGCAGATGGCGAGGTGACCCGGACGCTGATGGGGACCCGGGCGGAGGTGTTTGCTCCGGTCACGTCGGCGGTCGAGCGCGAAGGTGTGCTGTGGCTGGGCAGCCTGTCCGCAGCGGGGCTTGCGCACTACGAATTATGAACGAGGCCAATGTGATCGCACGGGAATACAACTTCGACGGACTGGTTGGCGCCAGCCACCACTATGGCGGGCTGGCTCATGGGAATCTTGCCGCGCAGGCGCATTCCGGGCAGGTGGCTGATCCGCGCGCAGCCGCGCTGCAGGGCCTGGCCAAGATGCGTCGTGTGCTGCAGTCCGGTTGTGCCCAGGGTTGGTTGCCGCCGCCACTGCGGCCCGACTGGGGCTTCTTGTCTGCGATTGGTTTCGAGGGCGCAGTCGGTGATGTTCTGGGCAGTGCGCTGAAAACGGCCCCGGACATGCTGCAGGCGGCCTGGTCGGCAGCCAGCATGTGGACCGCGAATGCCGCCACGGTGACGCCTTCGGCCGACAGCCGGGATGGGCAGCTGCACCTCAGTGTGGCGAACTTGTCGAGCCAGTTGCACCGGTCGCTGGAGGCTGCGCATACGCACCACCATCTCCGCGGGGTCTTCCGGGCAGACGGGATATGCGTGCATGCGCCGCTGCCGGCGGTGCCGGGGATGAGTGACGAAGGTGCAGCAAACCACACGCGCTTGTGTGCGTCTCACGCCGACCCTGGCGTGCACATCTTTGTTTATGGACGTGATGGCGAGCGCTTTCGCGCGCGCCAGTCGCTGCGCGCCAGTCAGGCCATTGCCCGCCGGCATCAGCTCGCGCCCGGGCAGTGCATCTTTGTCGAGCAATCGCGCGCGGCAATTGATGCCGGTGTGTTCCATAACGATGTGATCAGTGTCGGTCACCGGCACCTGTTGTTGAGCCACGAAGACGCCTTCGAAACCCCGGTTCAGCTCCAGGAACAGGTTGATGCGGCCGTTGCGCGCCTTTCCCGGCCCTTTGCCTGGGCGTCGCTGGTAGCTTCGCGCAAGGACTTCGCGCTTGCGGATGCCGTGAAGACCTATGTCTTCAACAGCCAGCTTCTGGATGACGCGGATGGTGGGATCTGGCTGCTGGGCCCGGACACCATCAATGATTCGCCCGGAGTTGTACGGTGGCTGAATCGCCTTGTCGATGAAGGCCATCTGACACGCTGGGAAACAATGGATCTCACGCAAAGCATGCAAAACGGCGGCGGGCCCGCCTGCCTGCGGTTACGGGTTGCGATGTCCGAGGACGAGGCCCGGGCGGTGCGGCCGGAGTTTTTATGCGATGAGGAGCGCATCAGCAAGCTGGAAGGCTGGGTGAAGCGACATTACCGGGACCGGCTGCGTCCGGCTGATCTGGCCGACCCGCAGCTGGCTTCCGAGATCCAGCGCGCGCATGAAGAGCTTGCAGCGCTTGTCGGGTGGCCCGGGTTGCTACGGTGACGGTGCGCTACGACTGGGTGCGATTCAACGAGCTGTCGGTTGGCCAGTTGTACGCGCTGTTGCGCCTGCGGGCCGAGGTGTTCGTGCTGGAGCAGCATTGCCCATTTGTTGACCCTGATGGACTGGACCCCGAGGCGTGGCATCTGCTGGCGTGGGAAGGGGAAGGTCTCGTGGGTTGTGCGCGCATCTTTCTGCCCCGGCCGGGCAGTGAGCGGGCCGATGGGCCGGGTTCCGTATCGGCATCGCGGTCAAGCCATGCGGTCAGCGTTGGCCGGGTGGTGACATCCGCGGCCGTACGCGGGACGGGTCTGGGGCGTGCGCTGATGCACGAAACTTTGCGCTGGATTGCGCAGAATCAACCCGCGGTGCCGGTCCGGCTCGGGGCGCAGGCGCGACTGCGAAACTTCTATGAAAGCTTCGGTTTTGCGGTCTCCGGCGCCGCTTACCTCGAAGATGGCATCGCTCATATCCCCATGGAAAAACCGGCCTAGTGTTGTAAGCTTAAAAACCGGTTATCATTACCGGCTTCGTTGCTCATGCAGCGGCTGTGGTGGGCGTAGCTCAGTTGGTTAGAGTCCCGGATTGTGATTCCGGTTGTCGTGGGTTCGAATCCCATCGTCCACCCCATTTAGATTCAAAAGGTTGCCCCGCAATGGCGGGGCAGCTTGGATGACATACGGGCTAGTAGCTCAATGGTAGAGCAGTTGACTCTTAATCAATTGGTTCGGGGTTCGAGTCCCTGCTGGCCCACCATCACACTGAAGTTGCGAGAGTGGCGGAATTGGTAGACGCGCTGGATTTAGGTTCCAGTGGGGCAACCCGTGAGAGTTCGAGTCTCTCCTTTCGCACCAGATATATCCCTTTCCATTCCCTAACAAGACATTTCATTCATGCAAGTCAGCGTTGAAGCCCTGGAAGGTCTCACGCGCAAGATGCGCGTTGCCGTTCCCTCTGATGATTTCCAGTCTGCTTACCAGAACTCGGTCAAGCAACTGGCCAAAACCGTTCAGCTCAAGGGCTTTCGGCGCGGCAAGGTGCCGGTGCGAATTGTGGAGCAGCAATATGGTGCGCAGGCGCGCCAGGATGCGCTGACCAAGGTGCTCGAAGGCACCTATCCCAAGGCCTTGCAGCAGACCGACATGAAGCCGGCAGGCCAGCCGGAAATCAGCGTCGAAAACCTGGAAGGGGAAGA
>JBFHON010000289.1:0-3690 GCA_041593295.1 Oceanococcaceae bacterium
ACATCATTCTGACGATGGGGCGCGCCGGGTTGCCGATCACCCGGTGGTGGTCATCCTCGTAGAGGATGCGATCCTGGGAATCGTTGCCCAGAATGAGCTGCCCCAGGCCGCGCTGTTTGGCGCGTTCACCTTCGATGAGCAACCCGAGGTCGGGTGGTTCGGGTTTGCTGACGGACGACAGGCCCGAATAGTTCACGACCGGCGGCAGGTCCGAAAACTCCACCCCCGGCAGTTCGTCATCTGCGGTCGCCGCAGCGCAGGTCAGAAGCAGCGTCAGCAATGCCGGAACTGGCAGCGACATCGCGCCGCGATTCGCGTGGCACACAGACAGCCACGCTCGCATCCCCCACCGCGGAGCGCGGGGCGTGTTGTCGGCGAAGACCATCCTTGTTTGCGCCATTTGTCACCCTCGTCTCAGGCGGGCAGCGGGGTCGGGAAAAATTACTTGCAGGAGGCTGCAAGAACCCGTCCGTCGCAGGAAGGTTCTACTCCGCGAACGTGAGGCCCGTCAACCGGTGTTCGGGCGAAGGGAGGGTGCTGTATTACCCCCGGATGCAGCGCGGGGCGACCGTATCGGTGCGAGCCCCGTGGGGGACGGGTGAGGTTCTAGCGGGTGTCATCCACCACGCGGTCGTTCTCAAACTGCACCACATCAGTGACAAAGCGGCTGGTCCAGTAGACCCAGCGATCACTCTTCATGGAGGGTGTGCGGTGACTGGGTGGATAGCCGACGGCGTAGATCACCCCACAGAATGCAAATGCAGGTGGAGGGCTGGCGTGTGTCACGCAGCGTGCCCGGGTGCGGTGTGCAGTGGCGATAAAAAAGCGAGACACCCCGGTTGGAGGTGCCTCGCTCGGGTCAGCAGTGCTACGGGTTATTCGCGGGGGCCGAGGACCCGGAACTCCACGCGGCGGTTCTTGGCGCGCCCTTCCTGGGTCTCGTTGCTGGCAACAGGCTTCCACGGGCCCCAGCCACGGGACGTCAGCTGGTTCGGCGAGACACCCCGCTTGCGCAGGTATTCGGCGACGGCAATCGCCCGGGCGGTCGACAGCTTGATGTTCATCACGGTCGAGCCGGTGACGTCAGTGTGTCCGGTCAGCTCGATGCGGGTCGACGGGTTCTTCTTCAGCAGATCCACCATCGGGTCGAGGATGAAGGAGCTTTCGGATGTCAGCACGGCCGACCCTGAATCGAAATAAACCCCGCGCAGAATCACTTTCTGGCCGACCTGACAGCCGGAACTGTCGACCTCGGCGCCCCGGGGCGTGTTCGGGCACAGGTCAGAGGGGTCAAGCACGCCGTCACCGTCGGTGTCCTGGGGGCTTTCCTGGCGGCAGCCCACCGAGTCGACTCGCACACCCAGTGGTGTATCCGGGCAGGCATCCTGACTGTCGGGCACGCCGTCACCATCGGAGTCGAAGACGTTGTAGGCGGCCGCTTCGGTGCCCGGGCAGAGGGACGGGCCAATGTCGGTGCTGAGCCAGTCCTCACGTGCGGGAACACCGTCCTTGAACAGACTCAGTGCCCGCGCCAGCTGGCCCATGCCGGCCAGCGTGCGGGCCTGGGCAATTTCCAGGTCGACGCGGTTGCGCAGCAGCGAACGGCTGGTCTCGAAGAATTCGTTTTGCGAATCCAGCAGGTCGAGCAGGCTGCGCTGGCCGAGGCGGAACTGGTTCAGGTAGGCGGTCTTGGCTTTGGCGACCGACTGCTTCTGCACATCCAGATAGCGCTGCTGATCGGCCAGGCGGGTGAGGTCATTGTGGGCGATTCGCAGCGTCTGACTGACATTGCGGCAGGTCGTTTCCCGAATGTCTTCGGCCACCCGCACCTGGTTGCTGGCCTGGGAGATGGCTGCCCGGTCTGCCCGGCCGTTGAACAGGTTGAGGGTCATCACCAGTTCGGCAGTCGTGTCGCTGGTGCGGCCCTGAATGCGCTGGATGTCTTCGCCGTAGTCGCCACTGAGGCGAAGATCGAGGCGCGGGTGGTAACGCGCCTTGTTGCGCTGGACATCATGTTCCGCAGCCAGGATGCTGGCTGCTGCGGCGAGCAGGCTGGGGTTTTCCGCATAGGTGGCGCTCAAGGCCTGCGAGATGTCCTTGGGAGCCTGGAAGGCAAACGCGTCCGGGACGCTGGTCAGGTTGACCGGGGGCGGCATGCCGACCACCCGCTGGTAGCGGGCCGTGACGTCATGCAGGTTGTTCAGTTCGGTAATCAGGTTGGATTCGGCAAGGGCCAGTCGGGCCGTGGCCTGATCCAGGTCGGCCGCACGGGAGACCCCGGCATCGACCCGCTCCTGTATCTGTGCCAGCACCACCTGGTGCTGCTCGAGATTTTCACGGGCCAGGGATACCAGGCCGCGAAAGCGGCGGATGTCCTGATAGGCGGTGACGGCCTCGAGTGCCGTGGCTTCGATTTGCGCCATCAGGTCGAAATAGCGGGCGCGCGCTTCCTCATTCTGCAAGCGCACCTGCGAGCGTGTCGCCCAGCCGTCATAGAGCATTTGCGTCAGCACAATGCTGGCGCCGCGGGTCGAAAAGTCCAGCTCGTTCATCTGATCGATGAAATCCTGGCGGCCCACGCCGGCCTGCAGGCTCAGATCGACGCTGGGCAGATAGTCACCGCGCGCGACGTCTTTGGCATCCAGGGAAGCGCGAAAGCGATTCCATGCGGTCTGAACTTCGGGGTTGCTTTCGATGGTCTGCCGGACGACTTCGCCAAGGGGCCCGGTGGGATCGGAGCCTTCAGGGCGGGGTTCGGCTGCGCCTGCCGGAAGGCAGAACAAAAGCAGTAGGGGGATTAGGTGTCTCATGGTTCGGACCTGCAATCTCAGTCGCGTGTTGTCCTGGGCGAGCGCATTGCTTACGTCCGGGAATCGTTCCAGCGAGGAGGGGGTGCAGAATGGGTGCCATGGCGAGTCTCTTGCACGCCGTGCGTATGCAAGCTTTTTCCGTCGAAGTTTCCCAGCGGCAACGATCTGTCCGGGCGTACTTGGTTCGTCCGGCGAACGCGGGTGTCACGCTGGTGCTCGGGATCCTCGCGATGTGGGGGCTGAATCAGGTCGGGGCGAGCGCTCTGGACTGGCCACGTGAACAGTGGGCCAGCATCATCCTGAGCGGGCGCGGCATGCCACCGTCGGCGGCGCTGACGCAGATCAACGATGCGGTGAATCTGCGGCTGAAGTTTCGCAATGACGCCCAGGTCTGGGGGCGCGAGGACTACTGGGCGACACCGCTGGAGGCCCTGTCGGCCGGGGCCGGGGATTGCGAGGATTTCAGCATTGCCAAGTACGCAGCCCTGCTGCAGCTGGGCATCCCCAACCACAAGCTGCGCCTGATTTACGTTCGCGCCGACCTGGGGGGCGGCGCAGGAACTGCCCGGCAGCAGGCGCACATGGTGCTGGGCTATTACCCGACGCCGCAGTCGGTGCCGCTGATCCTGGACAACCTCGTCGCGGAGGTGCGTAGCGCCGACCAGCGACCGGACCTGATGCCGGTGTTCAGCTTCAACGCCACCGAGCTCTGGGCCGGGGGGCGCCGGGCCCCGGCCTCGCCCAGCGAAAAGTTGTCGCGCTGGCGCGGGCTGCTGCGCAGAATGCAGCAGGAAGGAACGCTGGGTACCACGACCATCACCGAAACAGGGTTAAGAAAATGAGTTTGCGTAACCGATTGTGGCTGAGCCTCGGACTTCTG
>JBFHON010000290.1:0-3668 GCA_041593295.1 Oceanococcaceae bacterium
ACACCGGAAATAGCCGCAGCACCATACAGGAACACGCGGCAAACAAGTTCCGTACGGGCCGCAGCTCTTCACGTTTGCTTCACCGAAGCCGGTGCAGCCTGCAAGCTCGTGATGAAAGCAGCTCGTTGCCTGACGCGTCCGTGCGCATGAGCCCGCCAGAGAGACAGCAAAACCGTGCAGCGGTCAAATACGTCGGCCCGGGCCCGCTTCATCCAGTCGGGCCGCGATTTCGGCCCCATATGCCCGGATCGAGGTACTGGCCATGGCACACCCTCCCACAACGTCATTCCGCTCACTGGCAACATGCTGCCTCGTCGCGGCCCTGCCGTTTTTCAGCTTTTTTGCCCATGCGGCTGACACCCTGTTGATTGACGCGGTGACGATAGATCGCGATGCCGGCCTGCTGTTTGTCGACGGCCAGAACTTCAAGAAAAACAATGCACAGACCGAACACCCGGTTGTCGAGCTTGGCGCCACACCGCTGACGGTGACCTTTTCCGAAGACAACCATATCCGCGCGCTGCTACCCAGTCCGCTGGCAGATGGTGAATACGGCCTGCTCGTGGCCATCGATGCGAAGAAAAAGAAATTCGAGACAGCGGTGCACTCGCTGACGATCATCACAACCGTAAAGGGCGATACCGGCGAACCGGGCGCCCCGGGCCCGCAAGGACCTCAAGGGCCGCAGGGACCACAAGGCCCTGCGGGGCCGCAAGGTGAAACTGGTCCGCAGGGTATCCGCGGCGATACCGGCGAGCGCGGGCCAGCCGGGCTACAGGGCGAGACCGGGCCACCGGGTGATGCCGGCCCTGCAGGCGCCAAAGGCGACACCGGCGAGACCGGCCCGCAGGGCGCTACCGGTGAGCGCGGACCGGAAGGCCCGCAGGGCACCCAGGGTCCGGTCGGGCCACAGGGACCGCAGGGCCTCACCGGGGCCCCGGGGCCACAAGGTGACACCGGCCCGCAAGGCCCGGCAGGGCCGCAAGGCGAACCCGGGCCTTCCGGGCTGCAGGGCGCCAAAGGCGACACCGGAGCCCCCGGCCCGCAGGGGTCGCCAGGCGCTCCGGGCCCCGCCGGCCCGCCGGGGCCTCCCGGCAATCCCGGCCTGGATGGCCAGTCCTGCTCGGTATCCGCCTGCAGCAGCACCGGCGAAGCCGTCCTCAGCTGCCCGGGTTCGTCGGTCGTCATTCCCTGCGTGGTCACAAGCACCACCACCCCGCCAGATGAGCCCCCACCGGAGGACACCGGCATCCGTCTGGTATTTCTCAGCAACGCCGTGAATGGCAGCCTCGGCGGGCTTTCCGGAGCGGACCAGATTTGCCAGCAAAGCGCGGACAGCGCAAACCTGCCCGGGACCTACATGGCCTGGCTCGGAACTGCGCAGGGCTCGCCATCGACCCGCTTTCACCAGGCGACAGTGCCCTACACCCTGCCCAACGGGGCGGTTGTGGCCAGCAACTGGCCTGACCTCGCGGACGGCACCCTGGGCACCCCCATCAACACCACCGCCTCGGGCGCCCCTGTCAGCAGCGGCTTCGTCTGGACCAACGTACGCAGTGATGGCAATACGCTGTACGCCAACGCCAGCTTCGCCTGCGGCGGCTTCCTCAATGCCAGCTCCAGCAGCAGTGGGCCTGTGGGTTTCGTGGGCAGCACCAACTCGACCTGGACGGAACATTCCAACCGGAGCTGTGCAGATGTGGCGCGCCTGATGTGCTTCCAGCAATAGTGTCCAGCACCTCCGTCGCCGGCTGAGCCGGTGACGGAGACCGCGCTGGCTATACTGGTAATCTCCGCCTGAGCCGCACTCCCCATGCGTGAAATTCTGGTCCTGATCCTGGGCGACCAGCTGTCGGATCAGCTGTCGAGCCTGCATGGTCGGGACCCGGCCCACACCACGGTCCTGATGGCCGAGGTCCACGCCGAAGCCTCCTACGTGCCGCACCACCCGAAAAAGATCACGCTGATCTTTTCCGCCATGCGGCACCACGCCGAGCGATTGCGCGCACGGGGGTTCAGCGTGATCTACTACGCCTACGACTCCAGCGGCCCGCAGGATCTCACCGAGGCACTCGCAGGTCATGCGGATGCCTTTGACGAGGTCCATGTCACCCGCTGTGGCGAATGGCGCCTGCACCAGCAGATGCAGGAATGGCAGGCGCGCTGGAAGGTTCACATCCTGGAGGACACTCGTTTCCTCACCAGCCCGGAGGAGTTCGCCACCTGGGCCGGAACACGCAAACAACTGCGCATGGAGCACTTCTATCGCGAGCAGCGGCGCAAGACCGGCCTGCTGATGGACGGTGACCAGCCGCTGGGCGGCCGCTGGAACTTCGACGCTGACAACCGCAAGGCCTACACCGGGGAAGCCGGCGGCGGCCCGCTGCGATTTCCACCCGATGCCCTCACCGAGGAGGTACTGGCCAGTGTCGAAACGCATTTTGCAGACCACTTCGGTAACGCCCGACCCTTCTGGTTCGCCACCACGCCGGAACAGGCCGACGCCGCATTCGAGCACTTCCTGAGCCAGCAACTGCCATATTTTGGCGACTACCAGGATGCGATGCGCCAGGATGACGACTGGCTGTTTCACAGCGTGATCAGCCCCTATCTGAACATCGGCCTGCTCGACCCGCTGGACATCTGCCAGCGCGCCGAAGCCCGATACCATGCCGGCCATGCCCCGCTGAATGCGGTCGAGGGCTTCATCCGCCAGATCATCGGCTGGCGCGAGTACATCCGCGGCGTGTACTGGCTCCGCATGCCCGACTACGCCGCGCGCAATGCCCTCAATGCCCAGCGCCCTCTACCGGCCCTGTACTGGGACGAAACCCGGACCAGCATGAACTGCCTGCGCCAGGCCGTGCGCCTGACCCGGGAGGAGGCCTGGAGCCACCACATTCTGCGCCTGATGGTGACCGGCAACTTTGCTCTGCTCACCGGCGTCAATCCGCAGGAACTCGCCTCCTGGTATCTCGCGGTCTACGCCGATGCCTTCGAGTGGGTCGAGCTGCCGAATGTTTATGGCATGGCCAGCTTCGCCGACGGCGGCGAGCTGGGTTCCAAACCCTATGCAGCCAGCGGCAAATACATCAACCGGCAGGGCGATTACTGCCAGCATTGCGCGTTCAACCCGCGCCTCGACACCGGCCCGAAGGCCTGCCCACTGAACAGCTTGTACTGGGCTTTCATCGACCGTCATGCCCCGCAATTCGAGAAACACCCGCGCATGCAGATGATCGTGCGCACCTGGCACCGGATGGCGCCCGAAAAGCAGGCCGCCCTGCGCCTTCAGGCCACGCAGTTCCTGCAGCAGCTCGACAGCGCCAACCCTGGCGCACCGGAGGCTCGCTGATGCCACGGGGAGTGCACAAGACCGATCTCCCCACCAAGGTCTGCCCGACCTGCGAGCGCCCCTTCAGCTGGCGCAAAAAATGGGCCCGCGACTGGGAACAGGTCACCTACTGCTCGGCCCGCTGCCGCAGCACTAGCCGCCGCAGGAAAGCCCCGTGATCGTTGATTTCCGGAAAATCCTCCTGAACGACCACCCCCATGCAACTGAATCGCTGGGCACCGGTGATCAGCGGGCGCTATAGCAATGCCTGGCGTCGCGTGGAAATCGCCCTAGCCCAGCAGCCCCGCCCCCAGAAACAGGCTGCCTGCAGCAA
>JBFHON010000291.1:0-3646 GCA_041593295.1 Oceanococcaceae bacterium
AGAGCTCCTCGAGCGTGTCTTCGCTGACGGTGAAGCCGCCACCCTGCGGCGGTGGGCCGCTCGGCCGCGGGCCCTGGGGGCCGCCCTTGTCGCCGATCGAACGGGCATCGAATCCGGCAACGCTCATGGCCTCTTCCAGGGCCTTTCCGGGCTGGATTCCGGCTTCCTGGAAGGTGGCTACGATGGACTGGGCATCGGCTTCAGACAGGTTGTCAGCGTCGTACTGGCTCAGGGTTTCACTGATCAGCGTCTGCTGGTCGGTGCTGAGCGCAGCGGTGTTCCGGGGAGGGTAGGACGGGGGCATGGACATGCCGGCCGAACTGGTGGCGTTGATCATGGTGCTATCCGGCAGCGGGAAAGGAAAGAGCAGGTTTTGAGCGTATAACGGAGCCGTTCCACAATGCCGTCGCGGTGTTTCGCCGCCGTGCTGGATACGGCCTGCGCTGGTCGCCGTCGCGCTGGCGGCGCAATCGGGAAGTTGCGGTGTTGCTCTTGCAATATTTGATATTTCCATAATAATAGAAATATGGATAACGCAACCGCTACGCTCCGCCTTGCCGCACTGGCCCAGGAAACCCGGCTGGCCATTTTTCGGGCGCTGGTTCAGGCCGGCCCGGCTGGCCTGAACCCCGGGGCCGTGGCCGAACAGCTGGGCACCGCTCAGGCCACGCTGTCGTTTCACCTCAAGGAGCTGAAAAACGCCGGCCTGATTCAGGCGCGGCAGGAAAGCCGTTTCATCTTCTATTCGGCCGACTTTGGCGCCATGAACGAACTGCTCGCGTTTCTGACCGATAACTGCTGTGGCGGCAATGCCGGCCCCTGCAGCCTCCCCACACATTGCACCGAGACCGACTCATGAAAAGATTCCACGTTCACATTTCCGTGCCCGACCTGGCAGAGAGCATCACTTTCTACCGCAAGATGTTCGGTGCCGAGCCGACCGTGACCAAGCCTGATTACGCGAAGTGGATGCTCGATGATCCGCGGGTCAACTTCGCCATCTCGGCGCGTGGCGCGACGCCGGGCGTCAACCATCTTGGCTTTCAGGTGGATAGCGAAGCGGAGCTCACGGCGCTGCACGAGCAGGCCAGAAAGGCCGACCTGGCAGCCATCGAAGAATCGGGCGCGGCCTGCTGCTACGCCAATTCCAACAAGCACTGGATTACCGACCCGACCGGAATTGCCTGGGAGACTTTCCATTCACTCGGCGCGATTCCGGTATTCGGGCAGGCAGCGGCTGAGTCTGCGGAGACTCCGGCGGGCAGTGTCTGCTGCCCGACACCTGCGGCGAAACCCGCCGAAAGCGCCAGGGCGCAAATCCCCTGCTGCGGCTAGGCCCGCTTCGGGCTCCGGTTTCCGGGCGTGGGCTAATCCCGCGTTGCGAAGGGAACCGGAGCTTTGCGGTGTGCTGCAACCTTCCACCACAAATTCGCTGAACCATGTCCATATTCGAGAAGTATCTGACCGTCTGGGTCGCCCTTTGCATCGTGATCGGCATCGCCCTGGGCCATTTCCTGCCGGGAGTCTTTCATGTCATCGGCGGGATGGAAATCGCCAAGGTCAATCTGCCAGTGGCGGCGCTGATCTGGCTGATGATCATTCCCATGCTGATCAAGATCGATTTCGCGGCCCTGCACCAGGTCAGGGAGCACTGGCGCGGGATCGGCGTCACCCTGTTCGTCAACTGGGCGGTCAAGCCTTTTTCGATGGCGCTGCTGGGCTGGATATTCATCGCCACGCTGTTCCGCGAATACCTGCCGGCCGAGCAGATCGATTCCTATATCGCCGGCCTGATCCTGCTTGCCGCTGCGCCCTGCACGGCCATGGTCTTTGTCTGGAGCAACCTCGCCGACGGGGAGCCGCACTTCACCCTGAGCCAGGTGGCACTGAATGACGTGATCATGGTTTTCGCCTTTGCGCCCATCGTCGGCCTGCTGCTGGGGCTGGCCGCGATTACCGTGCCCTGGGACACCCTGCTGCTGTCGGTTGGTCTGTACATCGTGGTGCCGGTGATCATCGCTCAGGTGGTGCGCAAGCGCCTGCTGCACACGGGGGGGGAGCCACGCCTGGAGGCGGTGCTGAAGACGCTGCAGCCACTCTCCGTCATGGCCCTGCTGCTGACACTGGTCCTGCTGTTCGGTTTTCAGGGTGAGCAGATCATCGAGCAGCCGCTGGTGATTGCGCTGCTCTCGGTGCCGATCCTGATTCAGGTCTACTTCAATTCGGGTCTGGCCTATCTGCTCAACCGCTGGACCGGTGAGGCCCACTGCGTAGCCGCTCCGTCGGCACTGATCGGGGCCAGCAACTTTTTCGAACTCGCCGTTGCGGCGGCCATCGCATTGTTCGGCTTCGAGTCCGGTGCGGCGCTGGCCACCGTGGTGGGCGTGCTGATCGAAGTGCCGGTGATGCTGTCAGTGGTCCGCATCGTCAATGCGACGAAGCCCTGGTACGAAAGGGGGCTGGCGCGCTCATGAAGATCCTGTACATCTGCACTCACAACCGCTGCCGCAGCATTCTCTCGGAGGCGGTGACCAATGCCCGCGCGGCGGGTCGCATCGTTGCGCGCAGCGCCGGCAGCCAGCCGGCCGGGGAAGTGCACCCCCTGTCACTGAAATACCTGGCCGAAGCGGGTATCCCCACCACCGGGCTGCGCAGCGAGTCCTGGGACGCGTTCGAAGACTTTGCCCCGGATGTGGTGATCACGGTCTGCGATTCTGCGGCCGGGGAATCCTGCCCGGTCTGGTTCGGCAAATCGGTCAAGTTGCACTGGGGGCTGGCTGATCCGTCGCGGCTGCAGGGCAGTGACGAGGAAATCGCCCAGGCCTTTCGGCAGACCATCCGCACGATCGAGCAGCGTGTTGCCGCATTGATCGAGATTGCGGCGCTGGAGCCGGCGGCGCGACTGCCGGCATTGCGTGAGCTGACCGGAGCCTGAGGCTACGGACCGCGGACGCGCCCAATCGCCCTTTCAAGGACAATGGCCCATGCCTGCTAACCCTCCCCAGAAGCTGAGCTTTCAGGTCGCTACCCGCCGCGTCGACGCGCACGGCAGCGAGGCGGTCTGCAAGGATGCCCGCATCACGCTGGATACCGACCTTGCCGGGCGCCGGGACGCTTTCAACCCTGCTGAACTGCTGCTGGCGGCGTTGAGCGCCTGCATCATCAAGGGCATCGAGCGGGTGACCCCCATCCTGCATTTCGAATGTCGCGCGCTGGAGGTGCAGGTGCACGGCGTGCGCCAGGATGTGCCGCCGCGCATGGAGTCCATTCGCTACGAGATCGTGGTGGACACCGATGAGGCGGACCATCGCCTGGAGCTGCTGCACGAAAACGTCCGCAAGTACGGCACCGTGTTCAATACGGTGGCTCCGGGTACGCAGCTCAGCGGCATCCTGCGGCGCAAGTAGCGCCGCAGCGAGGTCCGCATCGAAGCTGCAAAGGCGAACCGGACGCGCATAAAAATACCCGTGCGGAGGCTCTTTGGCGAGTCTCCGCACGGGTGCATTATTCCCGTGTGGGCCGTGGCCTTAGTGGCGAATCGGCAGCGGGAACTCGAAGCCGTCGTCGCTGCTGCCGCAGGAGTCAGCGTTGGGGTAGGAGTCGTCAACCACTCCGGCGCCACGGATCAGGATGTCTTCGGTGCTGG
>JBFHON010000292.1:0-3627 GCA_041593295.1 Oceanococcaceae bacterium
CCCCCGAGCGCACCCGCTGCGTGATGACCTGCACCGTTTCCGGCGGACACTGCAGCCCCTCCGCAAGACTGCGTGCGAGCCCGACCTGCAAACGTTGCGCCGCCTCGTCCGACCAGGCTGTCGGCAGGTACAACACCGCCATGACGCGATAGGGCGCGCCCTGCTGCAGCACGCCCTGCACCAGGTTGATAGTCATGTGCGTGGTCGCCTCGCCGGCATGCACGCCCCAGCGTTGCACCAGGGACGGGTCGGCACAGGCATCCAGCCGGACTTCCGGTGCGACGATGCAGTGGGCAACAGGCACGCGGGGTGGCCGCTACCGACCGCGGGGGCAGCGGCGCCCTGCCCTGCGGAGCTGCGCCCGGACCGTCATCGCTAGAAAGCCCCCGCCAGCCAGCGCTCGGCACCCACGGCGTCCATGACCAGCTCCACGGAAAACGCGGCCAGAACCATGCCCATGATGCGGGTCAGGATCGATGCGCCACCCTGCCCGATTACCCGCATGATCTGTGAGGACAGCAGGAGCAGCAGCAATGTGACGGCCAGCACCGCCAGCATCACGCCTGCCGTGGCAGCCTGGACCGGTACCGAATACAGGGTGTTGTCGGTCAACAGAATGACGGCCAGGATCGCACCGGGGGTTGCCGTCGCCGGAATGGCCAGCGGAAAGACGGCCAGATCATGCCCCGGCTCCTTCTTGCCATAGGCAGCTCCGGACCCAAAGATCATCTGCAGGCCGAACAGGAACAGAATGATCCCGCCCGCCAGCTGGAAGGAAATCAGACGAATGCCCATGGCCGTCAGCAGCAGCTGCCCCACCACGATGGCCCCGAGCAGGACCGCCGCGGAGTAGGCCACGGCACGGATGGCCGTGCGCCGCCGCTCGGCAGCACCCATGCTGCCCGTCAACGCGGTAAAGATGGCCAGCGTTCCGATCGGGTCAATGGTCGCCCAGATGATCAGGGCATCTTGCAGAATTTTGTCCAGAGTGAGCACATCGATAACCGGCAACCAACACCCCTAGTGTCGGGGCAGGCGCGAAAGATGCAAGCACCGCCTTCAGACGGGGGACTGTTTTCCCCGCATGAACAATGCTACCCCGCCCAGAATGGCCACCGATGTCAGCAGCAGACGCAGCGTTAGCGGCTCGGCCAGGAACAGCGCCCCTCCCAGTGCGGCCAGCACCGGCACGGAGAGCTGGACTGTCGCCGCCGCCGTCGCCTGCAGGCGCGGCAAAGCCTGGTACCACAGGGCGTAACCCAGCCCGGAAGCCAGCGCCCCGGAGGCCACCGCCGCCAGCGCGCCGGTGAGCCCCATATTGAATTCTCCGAGCCACAGCCCGCTCAGCACCGCAGCGAACGGCACTGCGCGCACGAAGTTCCCCGCCGTTTCCTGCGTGGCGTCACCCTGCCCCTGCCCACGCAGCGAGTACACCCCCCAGGCCACGCCCGCCACCAGCATCAACCCCGCCGCACCGAGTGGCGGTGCCTCGAGCCCCGGCAGCAGCAGCAACAGCAGCCCCAGCATCGCCGTGCCCGCACCCGTCACCTGCACACGACTCAGGCGCTCGCCCGCGAGCACGCCATAGCCGATCATCGTGGCCTGCACGGCACCGAACAGCAGCAAGGCGCCGGTTGCCGCAGAGAGGCTGATGTAGGCGAAGGAAAACCCGGCCGCGTACACGAACAGCGCCCCCGCCGAGAGCCAGTTGCCGGCCAGTGCGGCGGGCCTGCGCAGCAGACCACTGAGGGCAGCCAGCGTCACCGCACCCGCCAGCAGACGAATCAGCGTGAAACTTGCGGCGTCAATGGAGCCGTCGGCCAGTGCCAGGCGGCAGAGCAGCGAATTGCCGGCAAAGGCCAGCATCGCCGCGAACGTGATCAACCCCAGGTGCAGCGGTTGCTGGCGTGCTCGCTGGCGCAGACCGAGATACACAAGCGGGTAATACAGGCCCAGCAAACCCAGCACGAGGCCGGCATGCCAGTCCGGCGCCGACCATACCGGCCAGCCCGGCCCCACCTGCTGCCGTGCGAAGCGGGCCAACCCGATGGTCGCCTGCGTCAGCGGGATCGCGACGGCCAGCACCGCAACCGCGGTGACCACCTCATCCCGCAGCGCTTCCGGCAGCATGCGCCAGCGCAGGCGGTACAGGCCGCGGTAGCGTGACCAGCTGCACAGCTGGCGCAGGTGAACACCCAACGCATTTGCTGCGCAATAGCGCCACAGGCGTTGCTGCCCGGAACCGGCAATCACCGCCAGAATCAATACCAGCAGGGCCGCAGGCCCATTGGCAAGCAACAGACCCGCGACATCCGGGTCAGCAGCCGCTACGACCACGGTTGTTGCCGACACGTCCAGCAGCACGCCGGCCGCGTACAGCAGCGCCACCAGCAGCACGAACTTCACCGGGCATTCCCCGGCGCGGATGGCCTCGACAGGCCGGGCACTAGGGCCGGGCCGGAGTGACCAGGGATGTCAGCGCCGTCTGGTTCACGGTGATCACGCCGCGCTTGGGGCGGTCGAGATCAATGATGATGAACACGATCAGCGTGATCAGCAGCGACACCAGCAGCAGTGGCACGTAGATGCGTCGTCCACTCAGGCCCATGGAATACGCCATGAAGCCGATCGACACCACGAACACAAAAAACAGCACAAACAGGATGGGCTCAGGGACATGCGCCTGCTGCAGGGCATTGCGTTTGCCCTGACTGTCGATCATGCCGTTGAGCGCGGTCACAAACGACCCGGTCGTCACCGGCCGCGGATCTGCGGTGGTGGCGGCCACGGCCAGCGCCCACAGGTCGCGCTGCATCTGCTCGGCCCGGGCCTGGTATGCCTGCCGCTCTTCCAGTCGGGTCAGGTCGAACTGCCCCATCGTCACGCGGGTCGCGACATATTCCTGCAATAGCGGCAGTGCTGCATCGCGCTGCTCCTGCGGCAACAATTCCGCGCGCAGAATCGTCGTGCCAATCGCATTGGCCTCGTCAATCAACGCCTTGCTCCGGTCATCGTAGCGCTGCAGCGACATGCTGAAGGTAAAACCCAGCAGCAATGCCAGCAAACCCAGAATGCTGGCCTGCACACCGCCGGCGAGCGCCTTGATCTCCTCGTCCGTCCGCGACTGCACCGCCACCCCGAAGCGGTATCCGATCTCGTTGCACAGCACGATGGTTGCAAACAGCGCCAGCGCGATTCCCGCACTGCTGTAGCCATAGAGAAGTTCGGTCTGGGACACATTTCACTCCGAAATCGGGAGCGGCCGGCAGGGCCACTCATCAATGCCGGACACGATACGGAATCCCGTGGAGTTCGTGGTGCGATGCGTGACCCAGCGAATCAACAGCCGCGCAACCGACCCTGCGCATGCTGGACCACAAAGCCGCTCTCAGGTCGCCCGCGTCCGGGCACGAAGGATCAGCAGCCCGGCGAGGGCCGCCATTCCCAGCTCCAGGACCAGGTACCCATACATGAGCGCGTTCGCCGCGCCATCCAGCACCATCCCGAGAACCCGGCCACCGGCCATCGCCAGCATCATGGCCAGCACGGCGCCCAGGCCGATATTGGTCAAGTCCTGTCGCGAGGACAGGAGCAGTAAGACCAGCCCGAAAGCCAGCGACATGCCGC
>JBFHON010000293.1:0-3621 GCA_041593295.1 Oceanococcaceae bacterium
AATGTGGACGTCACCCGCGACGTGCCGGTCGACGAACGGCCGGAGATCGACCGCTGGGTGCTGGCGCTGACGCACCGCAGTCATGGCAATCACAACAACGAACGGCTGGAATTTCTCGGCGACTCGATCGTGAATATGGTGATTGCCGAATACCTGTTCCAGCACTTCGAGAAAGCGCGGGAAGGGCAGTTGAGCCGGCTGCGGGCACGGATGGTCAAGGGGGTCACCCTGGCTGAGATCGGCCGGGAATTCGAGCTGGGGAATTACCTGCGATTGGGGTCCGGTGAATTGAAAAGCGGTGGTTACCGCCGCGAGTCGATTCTCGCCGATGCCGTGGAGTCGATCATTGGCGCCATCTATCTCGACAGTGATTTCGAAACCTGCCGCGCCCAGGTGCTGCGCTGGTTCGAGCATCGCCTGAAGGGGCTGAACCTGCAGGACACCCAGAAAGATCCGAAGACCCGGCTCCAGGAATACCTGCAGTCGCGCCAGTTCCCGTTGCCGAAGTATGATGTCATATCGGTGGAAGGTGAGGCCCATGCCCAGACCTTCCACGTATCCTGCGCCCTGCCGTCACTGGATCGCACAACCACAGGTGTGGGTAGCAGCCGTCGAATCGCCGAACAGCAGGCAGCACGCAATGCCCTGAAGGCACTGGGTGTCGAGGAGCACTGATGAATGATATTACCCGTCCGGAGAATCCGGACAGCCGCTGCGGTTTCGTCGCCATTGTCGGTCGCCCGAATGTTGGCAAGTCGACCCTGCTGAACCACATCCTGGGGCAGAAGCTCAGTATCACGTCCCGCAAACCGCAAACGACCCGCCATCAGGTCCTGGGCATCAAGACCATGGGTCCGGTCCAGGCCATCTATGTGGATACGCCGGGTATGCACGAGGAAGAGCCGCGTGCGATCAACCGGTATATGAACAAGGCTGCGACCTCCGCGTTGATCGATGTGGACGTGGTGGTATTCGTGGTGGATCAGCTGAACTGGACCACCGCGGACGAAATGGTGCTGGAAAAGCTCAGCAAGCT
The DNA here is from genome assembly GCA_041593295.1 of Oceanococcaceae bacterium. Taxonomy (GTDB): domain Bacteria; phylum Pseudomonadota; class Gammaproteobacteria; order Nevskiales; family Oceanococcaceae; genus MS8. The sequence goes on from JBFHON010000293.1 coordinate 1,037, forward strand.
GCGTTGTCCAGTGATCCTCGCCATCAACAAGGTCGATAAACTCGAGAACCGCGAAGTACTGCTGCCTCATCTGCAGATGCTGTCGCAGAAGCGGGATTTTGCCGAGATCATCCCGCTGTCGGCATTGCGGGAGCAGAATCTGGCGCCCCTGGAGGAAGCGGTCGGGCGTTTCCTGCCCGAAAGCGTTCACTTCTATCCGGATGACCAGATCACTGATCGCAGTGAGCGTTTCCTGGCGTCGGAGATTGTGCGCGAAAAAATTACCCGCCAGCTGGGTGCCGAATTACCGTACTCCGTGGCGGTGGAAATCGAGGAATTCCGCCGTGACGGCAAGACCCTGCACGTGTCCGCGTTGATTCTGGTGGAGCGGGAAGGTCAGAAGAAGATCATGATCGGTGACAAGGGTGAGCGCCTGCGTCGCATTGGCCAGGAAGCCCGGGTTGATATGGAGCGCATGTTCGACAGCAAGATCATGCTGCGGCTCTGGGTCAAGGTCAAACGCGGCTGGGCGGACAGTGACCGGGCCCTCAAGAGCCTGGGAATGAACGATCTCTGAGGCGGTTATGAGGGGGGCGTCGCAGCAGGAGCCCGCTTATGTGATCCACCGCCGGCCCTATCGGGATACCAGCCTGATGGTGGATCTGTTTACCCTCAACCATGGCCGCATGACGGTGGTTGCCCGCGGTGCGAACAGTCCCCGCAGTCCTCTCAAGGCCCAGCTCCAGCCATTCCAGCCCCTGTTGCTCGACTGGCAGGGGCGGGGTGATCTGAAAACCCTGACCCAGGCCGAAACCCGCCATGGCCCAGCGCTGACCCGCACCACCGCCATGTACAGCGGGCTTTACCTCAATGAAGTGCTGCAGCGGCTGTTACCCGCCGGTGACCCCCATCCGGACCTGTTCGCGGCCTACATCGAAGCGGTTTCGGCACTGGCCGAATCTGCCGATGTCGAGCCGGTACTGCGGCGTTTCGAAATGGCGTTTGCCGAAGCGATGGGGCTTGGCTTTGCCTGGGACCGCACCACCGATACCGGAGCCGACGTGATGCCCGGCGAGTTGTACTGCTACGACCCCGAGCAGGGACTGGTGCGTGTCCCGGGTGTGGGCCTCCACCTCAGTGCCCTGCCGGGAGAGACGCTGCTGGCGATTGCGGCTGGCGACCTGGAATCTGTGGCCTGTCGTCGTCTTGCCAAGCGGGTAATGCGTATACTGATTGATTACCTGTTGCAGGGGCGCCCCCTGCACAGCCGAACCCTGTTCAGTCATGGTCGAGGAGAACCCCATGAACCCTAGAGTTTTGCTTGGTGTGAACGTAGACCACGTGGCGACCCTGCGGCAGGCCCGCGGTACGCGGTATCCGGATCCGGTGCAGGCTGCCCTGCTGGCGGAGGAAGCCGGTGCCGACGGCATCACCATTCACCCCCGGGAGGATCGCCGCCATATCCAGGAACGCGACGTGCTGATGTTGCGGGAGATGCTCAACACCAAAATGAACCTGGAAATGGCGGTTACCGACGCCATGCTGGCGTTTGCCGAGCAGGTGCGGCCGCATTGTGTCTGTCTGGTGCCGGAGAAGCGCGAGGAGTTGACCACCGAGGGCGGGCTCGACGTCGACGGGCAAGAGGAACGCGTTGCCAAGGCATGCGAGCGGATGGCCCGGATAGGGGCCGAGGTTTCGCTGTTCATTGATCCGGATCCGCTGCAGATTGATGCGGCGGTCCGTTGCGGGGCACCGGTCATCGAGCTGCACACCGGCGAATATGCCGAGGCGGCGACGCCGGAAGCGGTGGAGGAAACCTTTGCCAAGCTGGTTGAAGCGGTTAACTACGCCCGCAAGAAAGGCCTGATTGTGAATGCCGGCCACGGCCTGCATTACCACAATACCGAACGGGTTGCCGCGATCCGTGGTATCAACGAGCTCAACATTGGCCATGCCATCATCGCCCGCGCGGTGTTCACCGGTCTCAAGGAAGCGGTGCGTGACATGCGGGCAATCCTTGATAGTGCCCGCCGCTGAGCTCAGTCAGCGCTGACCCGGTGCCGGTGGCCACGGAACATTGGCTGCCAGTCGGTCTGCTCACTCCACGCCTGGAGGCGCTCCATGGCACCCAGGAGCTGGTCCTTGAGGTATTCCCGGTCCGGGGTGGCACGCTTGAGGGCGGTTTCGAGCCGGTTGGCGGCTTCCCGCAGCTCGGGTACGCCGCAGTAACGGGTAGCGCCGTGCAGCTTGTGGACGATGTCGAGCAGGCCGTCGAGGTCGTTTTGCTGCCACCGCGCCCGGATTTCCGGCAGGTCGGTATGCAGCTGCTCCAGTAGCATGCTGAACAGTTCCTCGGCCAGATCCTCTTTGCCGGCTGCCAGTTCAATACTTTCATCCACGCTGACGCATTCCCGTTGTTGCTGGCGGGTGGAGGGCCGGATACGGCGGCGGGTATCGCGGATCTCGGCTACCGGCAACTGATTGCCATTGCCCCCGTGACAGGCGTAGCCGGTGTATTCTTCGATGGTTTCCCGCAGCTGGCTGCTGCTGATGGGCTTGGCGAGGTAACCGCTGAAGCCTTGCTGCAGCAGCCGGTCCTGCTCGTC